>NZ_LUKQ02000134.1 GCF_001647025.1 Endozoicomonas atrinae | reverse complement strand
GAAAATCAACATCATTAAAACCTTCGGGTAGCTGTGGTCGACGAGACATCTGTTCTAGATAATGCATGGTAATGATGCCTAAGCATAGTTGGCGGCAGCTTAAGGATTTAGAAAATGCGATTGGTATAACATGAATATCATTATGACAACACAACTCTGTCAATATGGAACAACAGCCCGGCTTCCTATAACTGCTGCTCAATTGGCAGCAGAGAGAGAATAAAAATCCCCATTCGGGTAAACACGGAACTTTCAGGATCTTTATTGCTGACGGCTCGACACTCCGGATTACAATCAAACCATTGAATACCGTTCTCCGTCAGTTTCAATTCCCAGAACTCTCCCCTGTCCAGCTGGCTCAGACCAGAGACAAAGTCTTCCGCCATCTCAGGCGTGTCATAGATGGCTCCAATTTCTGTATTCAACAGAGCCGATCTAGGATCAAGATTCAACGAGCCAACAAATAGATAACGTCGATCAATAATAAAGGTTTTGGCATGTAGACTAGCCCTGCTGGAGCCAGTAATGGTTTTATGTATTTCACCCTTTGCTGCATGAGGCTTCACCTCAATAAGACGAACACCCGCCTCTAATAGATCTTTCCTGTATTTACTGTACCCGGCATGGACAACCGCAACATCGGTTGAAGCAAGGCTGTTGGTAATCAACACAACCCTGACTCCCCGGTTGACCAGATCAGCAAAGTAATTTACTCCCTCTTTCCCCGGCACCAGGTAAGGAGAAAACATCACCAGCTCTCTGGTGGCACTGTCTATATATGGTAATAGTCGGGGAGACAGATGGGTCGAACGATCTGAAACAGGGGCCAGTATTTTTTCCGGTGCATCAGCATAAACAGAGACATCTCCCCAATACCAGTGCATCCCTCCACTGGTAATCCGCTCAAGCAGTGACGCCTGCTTAAGGCGATTGATGTATTGTTGTCCCGCTACTGAACCAGCCGCTTTAGCAAGCTCATTAGTGAGCTGTTGTTTATCTTCAGAGGTTACCGTTTTATTGATGAGTGATTCAGCCGGATAACTTAATGAACTGTTCCAATAGCTGTCAAATTCACGGGAAATTTGAGGAACTACAATACCCCGGTGAATCATATCGAGGTCAGTAAACTCAACAGCACTGTTCCGATAATATTCATTGCCAATATTTCGGCCACCCAGAATGGCCAGCTGATTATCAACAATAAAGCTCTTGTTGTGCATCCGCCGGTTGGCTCGGTCAAACTGAGTCAGCAGCTGAACAGAGCGCCCCCAGCCACGGGTAGCCAGTGGATTGAACAGCCGGATTTCAAACAAGGGGTGTTCATTGGCAATAGCTACCGTCTTATCAAGTCTGGCTATGGATAAGTCATCCAGCAACAGACGAACCCGGACACCTCGGTCGGCCGCTCTCAGCAAATACTGCAGAAACAGCTGACCTGCCAGGTCATCATGGTAAAGGTAGTATTGGGCATCAATGGTTTGATCCGCCGCTTCAATCAATGCCAGCCGGGCAACAAAAGCGTCCAGCCCGTCGGACAGTGGATGAAAACCGCTTAAACCCGGGTGGCGGGCATTTCCACTATCGACCCATTGACCAATACGCGTTGACCGGGAAGCCGCTGATTCCAGAGCATGGGATGGCTTTGCCCGGGATTCGGATGGCAGACTGGCACAGGCTATTAAGTTAAAAGCCAACAGACTAACCAGTAGAGTTTTGAGCACGACCCGATTCCTTCTGTATTTTTTCCAGGCAGCGCTCACAGTAACAACTGGTCACTTCTTTTGGAACCGGCAGCAGGACCGGAGCCTCCAATTTGTCTTCAGATTGCAGAGGTTTCATACACCAGCAGCTTTCGGGTGGCTCCCCCTTCGATGAAGCACATTGATTCGGCTGACCACACCCTGGACAAGTATTGACTTCAGTCATCGCAATTTATTCCAAGTAAAACCCGTAACCTCACGAGAACATTCCCATGACATTTTTTTGATACCATATACCCAATAATGACCAGAAACGCCATGCACGGAGTAAGGATGAAGCTTAAACAGAAGTCTTTGGGAAAAATAATAGTAACAGCTCTGACCCTGGGTTTGATTTCCGGATGCAATCAGGAACAGCCTGAACAGGAAGAAATGCTTCGCCCCGTTCGCTCCATTGTGGTTGATTCTCCTGAATCCGGTTGGGTGAAAGAATTTCCGGCAACCGTTGATGCGGTGCAGAAAGCCAATCTCAGTTTCCGGGTGGCTGGCAAGCTTGAGGATATACTGGTCAAGGAAGGTGAGCTTGTTAAAGAAGGGGATGAAATTGCCAGACTTGATCAGGTGGATTTTGAGATCAAATTAAAAGACCGACAGGCTTCTTATGATGTCGCCAAAGCAGACTACGACCGGGCCAGAAAGCTGATAGAAAAAGGTGCCATTGCCCGTGCAGAACTGGATAACCTGAAAGCCAAAGTCAGCACCGCTTCATCTCAACTTCAGGCAGCGCAACAGGAGCTGGATTACACCATTCTGCGAGCACCTTTTAATGGACGTGTTGCACGACGCTATATCGATAACTACGAAGAAGTGTCAGCCAAGCAGGAAATCATCTCCCTCCAGGATACCTCAGCTCTCCTGGTAGAAATGGAACTGCCAGAAAGCGTTCTGATTCGCTCCAGAAATCACAAAGGTGATTACACCTTCCATGCCCGCTTCAGCTCCATCCCTGACCGCCTGTTTCCACTGACGTTGAGGGAAACCTCAACCCAGGCAGATGAAAGCACCCAGACCTATACCATGACGTTTGCCATGCCGGCCATTGAGAATCGCCTGGTATTGCCAGGCATGTCAGTGGTGGTCAGGGCAGAGCAGAAGTCCCCCCGCAGCGACATCATCCTGATTCCCGCGTATGCCGTTATGGAGGATAAAAACGGTCGTTTCGTTTACTTGGTCAATGATGAAGGGAACGAAACCGGTAGCATTACCCGCAAAACCGTTACTACAGGGAAGCTATCCAAACAGGGGATTATTATTGAGTCTGGGCTCGCTATTGGTGACCGAGTCGTCACTGCTGGCATGAGCCAGATGAGCGAGGGAATGAAAGTCCGTCTTCAGGAAGGGACGGCACGATGAACATTACCCGAGCGACAATAAACAATAACCGAACGGCACTGGTACTGATTATTGTCCTGATCATTGCCGGCCTCCAGGCCTACAAAAACCTGCCAAGGGCCTACGATCCCGGTTTTGTCATCCGGGTTGCGAAAGTCATCACCCACTTCCCCGGAGCCAGCCCGGAGCGGGTTGAACAGCTGATTACCGACAAGCTGGAAAAGGTCATCCAGGAAATTCCCGAGCTGGACTTTGTGAAAAGCACATCACGGACTGGTGTATCCATCATCACGGTAAGTATTCAGGAAAGCTACACCAATATGCGCCCTATCTGGGATAACCTTCGGCGCAAAATTGAGAGTGCGGCCAAAGACATGCCTGATGGGGTTATCGGCCCTGAAGTTAACGACGAATTTGGTGATGTTTTTGGCGTTGTGGTAACCCTTACCGGCCCCGAGTTCAGCTACGCCGAATTAAAGGATATCGCTGACCAGGCAAGAGATGAATTTCTCCGGGTACCGGAAGTAGCCAAGGTGGAAATCTATGGTGCCCAGGAAGAGCGTATTTTTATTGAATACAACAATGCTCGTCTTTCTGAACTTGGACTTTCCCCTACCCAGCTGATGCAGATGCTGGAGAACCGCAATATTGTGGTTCCCGGCGGCGCTATTACCCTGGATATGGAACGTATTGAGTTGGAGCCAAGTGGTAACTTTGAGTCAGTGGACGATATACGTCATACCATTGTCTCTATTCCCGGCAGCAATAATGTCGTTTACCTGGAAGATATCGCGACCATCAAGCGCGGCTATGTAGATCCAGCCTCCTCCAAAGTCCACTCCTCTGGTCAGCTGGCGCTTGGGCTGGGCCTTTCCATGCGGGAAGGTGGTAACAATATCCGCATGGGTGAGCAGGTCAAGGAGGTGCTGAACTACCTGAACCAGACCTACCCGATCGGGATTGATTTCAACGTAATTAACTTTTCCCCCAAAGAGGTAGAAGACAAGGTTAATGACTTTGTCAGCAACCTGATTCAGGCTGTTCTGGTGGTTGCGGCCGTAATGCTGGTTGCCCTGGGGCCACGTACCGGACTCATCGTTGCCTCACTGATTCCCATGAGCATGATTTCAGCCATGCTGGTGATGTCTTTCTTTAATATTGGACTGGATCAGATCTCACTGGCCGCGTTGATTATCGCTCTGGGCATGCTGGTCGATAATGGCATCGTCATGGCCGAAAGCATCATGGTTCAGATGAATAATGGCAAAAGGCCGGTAGAGGCTGCGATTGATTCAGCCAGTGAACTTCGGGTTCCACTGCTGACGTCCTCCTTAACGACAGCCGCCGCCTTCTTACCCATCTACCTGGCGGAATCCGCAGTGGGTGAATTTACCGCCTCCCTGTTCCTGGTGGTCACCATTACCCTGCTCTGCTCATGGCTGCTGTCCATGACGCTGATACCACTATTGTGTGTTCAGTTCCTGAAGCCTAAAAAAGAGAGCACGGATTATAACCGTGGTTTTTACCAGAAATACCGCGAGCTGCTGACCTGGGTTTTGAAGCATCGGTTACTTTCACTTGCAGCCACCGCTGTGCTGTTTGCCGTGGTCATGAGCGGCTTCAAATACGTGCCCAAAATCTTTTTCCCCCCTTCTGATCGACTCTACTTTAAAACCGAGCTGGAGCTTCCCCTGGGAACGGCAATAGAGCGAACTGAAACCATTGTTGAAGAGCTTGAAGTCTTTATAAAAAAAGAGTTGCAGGTAAATCCTGATCGCACTGAAGGCGTCACCAGCTGGATCAGTCATATAGGTAACGGTGGGCCACGATTTGTGCTTCAGCACAGTCCGGAGCCGGCCAGCCCCAACTATGCGATGATGGTCATCAATACCTCCTCCTCGGAAGTGATTGGTGACATGATTGAAAAACTGGATCGTTACGCCTTTGACAACTTTCCTGACCTTCAGATTACCAGCCGCCGTATTGAGAGTGGCGTATCCATTACCAACCCGGTCGAAATACGACTCTACGGCAAAGAGACAGACCCGTTGTTCTCGCTGGTCGAGCAGCTGAAAGCGGAAATGTCTCAAATCAGCGGGCTGAAAAACATCAGCGATGACTGGGGTCAGCGGATCAAGAAATTAAAAGTGGTGATTAACCAGTCCCGGGCCCTGAGGGTCGGAGCCACCAGCCAGGATATTGCCATTTCTCTGCAAAGCGGTTTGAGTGGACTTGAGTTAACTCAGTACCGGGAAGGTGAAGATGCCATACCAGTACTCCTCAGGTCTGTGGAGGCTGACAGGCAGGACATCGACAAACTGGAAACCCTCTCGGTATATATCCAGTCCACTGGAGAATCGGTCACCCTGAATCAGGTTGCTGATATTGAGGTGGTATGGGAGCCGGCACAAATCCTGCGACGTGATGGTTTGAAAACCGTATCGGTGGGGGCCCAGCTGACATCGGGTATGACGGCATCAGAAGGTTTTGCAAAACTGCAGCCCTGGCTGGATGAACATTCCACGCAATGGCCTGCTGGCTATCGCTACGAACTGGGCGGTGAAGCAGAAAGTTCAGGTAAAGCCAACCAGTCCATTGGTGAAAAACTGCCGATGGCGGCCTTTATTATCCTGATTCTTCTGGTGGCACAGTTTAACTCCCTGCGTAAACCCGCCATTATCCTCGCCACGATTCCCCTGGGTATGATTGGTGTAATCATTGGCCTGCTGACCGCTCAGTCCTTCTTTGGGTTTATGACGTTACTGGGGGTTATCTCTCTCGCCGGTATTGTCATTAACAATGCCATTGTTCTTCTGGAACGTATCAAGTACGAGATTGACGACAATGGTCTTTCGGCTCAGGAAGCGATTATTGTTGCGGCACAACGCCGGCTTCGCCCCATCCTGCTGACAACGGCAACCACCGTTCTTGGTATGATTCCACTGTACCTGGGAGGAGGGGAGATGTGGGAGCCTATGGCTGTAGCCATTATTGCCGGCTTGCTGTTCTCAACCATTTTGACACTGGGCCTGGTGCCGGTACTTTATGCGTTGTTTTATCGTGTTAAATATTAAGTTCTAAACAAGATAGGGCTCTTAATGAGCCCTATCTTTAATTTCAACGCCACACTCTTTTATTGAATTAGCCTCCATCAATATTAACTGAATATCCTATGCGCAATATGGCACCTTCAGAGTTCGTGGTAATAATGTAGCCCTGCCTTTTTCCAAAGAACTCATCGTTAATAATGACCCACCCATTCTGAAATCGTTTAATTTCAGCCTCCTCTGGAAAGGATGAGCTTTGCTCAAACAACTTCTCCAGTGCTTCAGCCAGTATCCCGGCTTCTTCCAGGTCGGTAATACGAAAGTCTTCATGAATACAGGCCATCAGTTCAGGCATTGACTCATCATTCGATGAGGCAAACACAGAAGGCCTGAAAAGACTTTTGACAGTCCTGCCGTTTTCATAGAACAGCACACTACCACCGGACATCGTGGTTCCATCGGGGTAACTGGTTCGGGGAGTGGCTGTAAAAAAGCTGCAGATGAATGCGGTTCTGAGAGCAAGACCCTCTTTTTTTCTAACCTTTACTGTTTGCCAGCTTTGCATCTCTCTGCTGATTGCTTCTTCTACCTTAGTTACTGCCTGGCTTAAATCAGGAAGGCTTACCAATAAGATCAGAACAGTGGCCAATACTATAGTTTTTAAATGAATAGGCATTCGTTATCTCAGAATCAGGAAAGTGATACCTTTTTTATCGCACAGGACTACTGAAACATTATTTTTTCAGAGAATAAAAAGGCCAGCTACTGACTGGCCACCAAAACGCTCTATTTCATCTACATTCGAATCGTTGAATTAACCTCCAGCACTAATCATCTCTCTGTATTGCTGCAACAGTTTAGCATTCATGTCTTCCTCACTTTTGCAGGTATTGTCATCTGCAGCATTGCATTCATTTATACGGAAATTTTTAGAGCGGTCATGCTGAATACCGTTAAGCCACATTACCTCAGCATTCACAATATCGGTCAGATGCGTATTCAGGACAATTTTCTCCAGTCCCTTGTAACCAGTGTTTAGCTCCAGAAAGTCCTGTTCTTGCGATTCGATCAGGTCAACCAGTTGCTTGAGGTTTCTGACTTTTTCAGAACCGATACTCTCAACTCTTCTCAGGAAAATATTGTGATAACCCCGGTTTGCCTCATGGGGAAGGACTTTCAGGATAACAACAACCTCATCTTGATCCGCAAACCGAAAATTATGGAGCAATACCGGTGTAAGTCCTGCATAAGAAAGAAGTTCATGACCCGCCCCCATCAGGAGCTCTCTGGTCACTTTGGTAAAGACCAGCCCCTGATAAATAAAGTATGAAGGAGCAGACTGACCATCAAACCCGAGCAACAGATCATTATTCACTGGCTGGGTGAGCGTAACCACCAGATCCTGCTCCTGCTTGTCCCGAATAACCCGAACCCCAAGTTCCTCTCCAACCTGCCGTGAGTGAATTACATAATCCATGGAAACCCGCTCACTGCCACGGAATACGATGGTTTTATCATGACCAACTGCATGCCCGTCCAGCTCGAGGATAACATCATCCGGCTGCAGCACACCGTCAGCAGCAGAACCCGGTATTACATGGCGAACCAGAACCCCTTTGTTTTCTTTCACCCCATAGACGGTTTTAAAAAAGGCATTTTCAAGTTCTTCCGTTTCAACACCGAGGCTGGGAATCCCGCGGTAATGACCATCAGCAACGTCCTGTAAAAAGTGCCTTATGATATTTACTGGCACAATATGGGCAATATTGCTGGCTTCGAAAGGACTGTATCCCTGCATTAACACACCAATGATCTCTCCGTTAACCACTGCGGGGCCACCACTGTTGCCCGGGTTACTGGCTGCATCAATCTGTCCTGCCAGAAATGAGAAGCCGGAGTTGCTGTAAGGCTGGTATTCCAGGCGGGACAGAACCCCTTTGGTTACACTGATCGTATCACCACCAATAGGATAGCCAAGCAGCATCAAATCCGTTTGCAGAGGTGGAACCTTACCCAGAGGGATAGGGGTGGTACCGCTGAAGAACAACTCTTTCTCATGGTCATGGAAGGGGACCAGCAATGCCAGATCCAACTCATGTGAAACCCATAAAGGCTTGAGTTTATAGCGGTCCGTCTGACCATTTTTTCTGCCTTCAATATAAGTATGGGCACTGATCACATGGCTATTGGTCAGAACGACCCTCTGGTCACTGTCTGGCAGCTGGATAATGGCTCCGGAACCATACTTCTGTCTTGGGCCAAGGTTGGTCCATGGGTTCTGATGATCGTATTGGTTAAATGAGGTATAGATTTTGATGATCGAATCCCTGACTCCCTGATCTTCCGAATATACCGGTAGAGGGTCATTAATCCCTGGGCCTGCCGTGTATCCATATATCGAGACTGCAAGAAACAGAAAACAGACGGCTTTAACAATACAATTCGGCCTCACAACCAAACACCTCAACGGCTAGAGAAAGAACCCTTCAAGCTAGCACAAAAAAAATATCCTGCTTGGCCGAGACCAGAGTTATCAAAGGCTTTATAGGCATTTACCAGCCAGATATCTGATATAATCAGAGGCATTAAACGACGTTCATTTTAAGCACCAGGCAGCGTTCCATGATTGTTCTTTCTCCCGACTCCTTGAACGAGATATACGCCCGTCATCTTGACTGGTACCCGGCCATTGCCAATCCGCAGTCTGCACCTGAGTTTATTGATGGTCTGGCAGATATCATGGGGCAGTTTGACCTGGTTCTTCTGGACTCTTACGGTGTCCTTTGCCGTGGCAGCACACCCATTGACGGTGCTCCAGAGGCAATACAACAGCTCAGGGCAAACAACATCCCATTTTGCGTTGTTTCCAACGATACACTGACCAATCGCTCGGTGGCCGCAGAAAAGTACCAGGCACGAGGGTTTGACTTTAGTGCAGTTGAAGTATTGACGAGCCTTGATATTACAGAGCAATACCTCAGCACACTGACCAAACGTGATCATATTGCTGTTATTGCACCTCTTGAGCACCCTTCTAACCATCTACTGGAAGGCATGATAAGACTCAATGGCTGTAATGGTGAGATCCCGGAAGGTATTGATACCCTGCTCTTCCTGACCGGTGCAGGCTGGACAGCAAAAATGCAGGAAAACCTGGTAAGTACGGCCAATGGGCGTCAGTTTGAACTGGTGGTCGGCAATCCGGATATCGGCGCACCTCATGGTGATCACGTCACCGCAACACCGGGTTACTTTATCGCAGACCTGGTAGAGCAAACGATTCAAACGGCAAAACCGACATTGTTCGGCAAACCCGGCCGTTCCATTTTTTCAATGGCAATTGAGCAACATCAGATTACCGACCCATCCAGAGTCCTGATGGTTGGGGATACGCTGTATACCGATATTCTGGGGGGAAATGCCATGGGGTTCAAAACATTACTGCTGCAGTGCGGGGTTTACCAGAATCAAGATATTGAGGAAGTGATTTCCAGTACGGGAATAAGCCCGCACTATATAGCACCGGGCCTTTAAGCTCAGTATTACCAATGAGGGAGTGGTTTGACAGTAATCAGTGAACCATTCCCCAGGTAACTCTCAGCTGGCGACATCAAAAGCCTGGACAATGGCTTTATTCATCATCATCCATCTCCATTGGATCACCACCATCCATCACCCAATGAACTTTTTTCAATCTTTTTAGCGCTTGACCAAGCTCCCCTTTTAGAGCCTGGCCGAGCTCTTCATGCTGTTTTTTCAAATCAGCTAACTGACGTTCAGTATCGGCATACTGCTGTTGAAGCTCTTCCAATGTATCCTGAATCTCTTCCAGGGACTCGCCTTTGTGTTCAGCTTTTTTGAGCTTTTCCTGACACTTTTTAATGTCTTTCTTAAGAGAGGCATGCTCTTTATCCAAAGCGCTACATTCCTTCTTCAAAGACTTGTGCTTCTCCTTTGGTGAGCGTGGATAGCTGTTGACCAGCTTAATATCCATATTAAATTCAATTTTCTTATATTCATTGTATGCTTTACGAAACGTTGTATACTCTCCTTCCACTTCAGCATACTGTTTTTCAAGATCAGCATGCTGTCTTTCAAGCTGTTTCTTTTTTTCCTGAGTCTTATCACGGGACTTGTCTTTTATTTCAGGGTCAGCAAGCTTTTCCTCACACTTTCGAATCAATTTCGTAACAGAAACCATTTGCTTACCAAGGCCGTCAAGTTCCTCTGCAAGAATGGCACCTTGCCAATCTGGCTTTTTATAGTCTGCGACAAGCTTAATCTGATCAAGCACCGGCACCATCGATTCTTTGAGCTCTTTGGCCCTGGCTAAAACTTTTCTCTGTCTGAGTATATCGACTCCCTCCTCACCGCTTTCCTCATAAGTTTCCTTGGCTTCTATCAGCTCTTTTCTGACAGCGCCTAACTCTTCACACCACTCCTCAAATGCCTCTTCCCTTGGTTTGAGCGTCCTACCAATATCCCGCTCCCGGGCATTGAGCGTATCCAGTATACCCTTCATATTTTTTCTGAAGGCTGGGTCATCTATTGTGTTATTGGAATAGCGCCGAAATGTTTGTGACAGGTGTTTTGCCAGCCATTTAAGCCTGAACTCGCCACTGAAACCCCTTATATATTGTATGTCTCTAAGATGTTTTAACTTTTCCAGATACTCCTTGTCACTCAGACGTTCCATATCATCCAGCTTATCCATATATTCCAGAACATCCGGATGTTCCATACGCTCCAGAACATCCGGATCTTCCTTGTCGTGCAATTCCTTCAGATGTTTTTGCAGTGCCGGGTGCTTTTCCAGATGTCTTCGAGCTTTAAAAGGCATCATATCTATTGTTTCAAATGCTGCCTCAAGTGCAGAAACATAGGCACTGTCTCTGATATGTGGGTCAACCAGTTCCTCAATGTCTTTGTGGCCTTCAATAGCCAGTTCCTCAAACAGTGCGGCCTTCAATGTCTGGAGGCGCTGCTGCAAAGGCAGTACTTCTTCCATTCTCTCCTTTGCCCACTGACTGCTATGCAGTTTATCCAAAAACTCTTTCTTTGCAGCGGCATATTTACCGCCAGGAGATAATGCCACTTCAGACTCAAGCTTTTCGCTCAACTTAACAGCACCGCCGTATTCGCCTAAAACCTTTTCCATGACATGATCCATTTCTGGTGCTTCTCGCTTTTGTCGAACAGGGTGAAGCTTTCTTTTCTCACCTTTAGCCCGGGGTAAAAATTCGCTCTGCCAGAATTTTCTCGCACTTTTCAGAAACAAACTCATTTTGTATTTAGCGGCTTCTGAAGTAGGTTTAAACTTCTTTCTCTCCCTTCTGATTCCAACGGCTGTTTTGTCATGAGTCAGATAATGCTCAAGTGCACTGTCATCAACCTCGAGGTTTTCAGCATGCGCAGTCTCAAGCCTTTCAAGCTCACCTAAATGAACACTTTTATTTGAGCCTTTATACTCATCAAGATCTTCTACTGTTTCAGCAAGGCGCTGACACTGCTTAAGCAGTTTATCCTGATCTGGATGGCTGCTGGTTTGAATATCATCGTCTGAGTTTGCCTGTTGAGCCGCTACTTCTTTTTCAGTGTGAGTTTCTGTTCGTGAAACTGAACTTGCAGCTTTGCTAACCGGGTCAGAGTTCGTCCGTTGAACAGCCTCGCCTTTTACAGTGTCCGGCGCTTGTCCTCGCTGTAAACTTTTGCGTGGTGCCGGTGTTGGAGATTGTTTCTTAGGCTGTGTAGTTTCAGGTTTTTTAGTTTTAGGCAGTGCGGGTAGCGGACGCCCTTTTTTTATGTCTGGAGAATGTGTACTGGTTTTTGATAGTACGGCTGACTCTTTCTCGGGAGCTTCCCAGTCATTAAGCGAACTCGTGTCAGTATCAATACCACTATCGTACTCTCTCTCTCGAATACTGGCTTTCCGGGAAGGCGGCGGGCTATCAATGCTTTCATCGTCACTAATTCCCAAATCCTCAGCAACGCTGGCTCGTTTACCTCTTATATCTTCGCCTCGATTATTGGGTCCCTGAGAAGAGAGGGCTTTTTCCCTATTCTCTAAATTACGGTTCCTTTCACGCCTGCGCTGCCTAGCGGCACTATTACGACCTGACAGCCTGGTATTGCTCTCTTCTTCTTTGATATCTCTATTTTCGATAAGCGTGTCAGGCTTGTCACTATAACCTTCTTCAGGTGCCGTGCTCTTTCTAGAGACCTTACCAACCTTGGAAACGGGTATCCCTTTATGTGAGCCGTCACTGTTTTCTTCAGCTGATGCGACTTTGCCACCGTTACTGTTCGGAATATCAGCCCCAACCGGTTTTTGCCCATCAGTCCTTAGTGGCATGTTTATATCCTATCGTTTATTGATGTACGCTGGGTTGCAGAACTCCTTCATCCCTCATCGGCTGAAATCAACCAGAATTCATGCTCAGAGCAGACTTCATTGGTAAAAGTGTCAAAAACGTCGGAAAAATGTATTGCCTTTGCTTGCCAGAGACTTCTTTAAGCGTGCAGTGCCAAACTCTTGATAACACTCAGCCTGCTGCAATCAATCGCTCACCGGTCAGCGCAATTCGCTGCATAATTCGCTCTTCATCTGGATAGTCATTAACCGCGTAGTGCAGGGTATACAGATTACTCCACACCCCAACCATCCCCTCCTCCCATGAAAATCGACAGCAGAAATCAGGCCTGGCAACATGAGCATACAGGTAATCCAGCAGCGGCTTTGACTCTTCTGCGGTCCACTGGTCAAAGCGTTCCGTAGCTGTAGCACTGATAAACAGGGAGTCCTCACCATTATCGGGGTTATGAATAACCGCAGGGTGAATATTTCTCACTTCGATATTATTCTGTGGAAGACGCCCATTGAACTCTTTTTCATATCGAGCAGCATGCACAATATCCCGATTACTGTTAACCACCTTCAACGCTTTCAGAGTTTGCTGTAATCCGGGGGACAGCGCTTTAAATGCCTTACTCAAATCACAAAAGAGCGTATCGCCTCCCCGCCTCGGAAGCTTCCTGGGCATTAATAAATTGATGTTGGTCGGCTTTTCATCAAAACCAAAGTCCATATGCCAGGAGCGACCAATATTTCTTGAATCCTCAGGTCTTTTAATAATTTCTGTGATCTCAGATGAATTCCCAAGGGGCTGAAAATAGGGATTTTGTTGTACCGAGCCCCATTGCCGGGCAAACACAAGAAACTCCTGCGAGGACAAGTGTTGATCTGGGAAGAAGAGCACCTTATATCGGATAAACGCCCTATGAAGCTCCCTGAAAGTATCTGGAGGAAACGTACTCTTTCCATCAATGCCTTCAACCCAGGCTCCCAGAGCGCCTGAGTTTGGAGTAACCCGAACGGTTTTAAAGTTAATATCGATAGGATCCATGCTGACAATCAAGCGCTATTTAGAATGTAAACAGCTTAGTCAACAAATTCCATTTTCAGAAACAACGGTTAAATCTCTATATAGATCAAGTACTTTAAAACCATTCAGGATTTATCACTTGACTAATAACGCTGCAGTAGCCAATTGACTTCATCCTCCAGTGACATTTCTGAAAAATGATTATTCTCGGCCTGCTTAACACCTAAATAGGATTTTGCTAATCCTTCCCCCATAGCGTTCAGCAGCACATTATTTTCCCGAAAACAGGATAAAGCAGTCAACAAATCTTCCGGCAGAGCCCTGATAGAGGAGGCTTCACGTTCCTGATCTGACATACACCCAGGATCAATACTGCACTCTTCTTTCAAGTCCATGCGATTTCTCAACCCGTCAATACCTGCGGCAATAATGCTGCCAAGAGCCAGATAGGGATTTGCGCTGGCATCAATGGTTTTCAATTCCAGGTTAGACGGAGCAATACACCCTGGCTGGCTTGGAATCCTTATCGCAGCTTCGCGGTTATCCCAGCCCCAGGCCGTAAAAGCACCACTCCAGCAGTGCGGAGTAATACGCCGAAAAGAGTTGCATGTTGGTGTAGTCACCGCCGTCAATGCTGGCAGATGATGGAGAATACCCGCTGCGAACTGCTCAGCTTCAGGAGAAAGTTTGCGGGAATCACCATCAGCAAGGATATTTCTCCCCTCCTGCCATAAACTCAGGTGAAGGTGCATGCCTGAACCACACTGATCAGCAAAAATTTTTGGCAGGAATGATGCGGCATAACCATGCTGCCGGGCCATGGCATGAACCGTTTTTCGGAAGAACAGCTGGTCATCGGCAATCTTGAGGGCATCCCCATAATCCAGCGACATTTCCAACTGGCCGGGTCCACTTTCCGCATGGGCAGTCCGAACTTTGATAGTCTGTTTATCAAGGCTCTGGATAATATCATCCACCAATGGCTGTAAAACTGAAAACCCGTAGTCAGATGCATAAGTAAAGGCCTCTGCAGGTACCCACTCTTCTTCTTTATCCTCCATCAGGTAAAACTCATATTCAAACCCCACCTTCACTGACAAATTAAACTCGTCATTTAAATTACTGACCATCCGCTTCAAAAAGTGTCTTGGACATAATGGCCATGGCTCACCATCCCACTGCACGATATCTGCAATAACCGCAGCATGGCCAGATGAAGAATCTGATATTTTTAATGTATTCCAGTCCGGTTGCAGCCAGTTTTCACCAGTTCCCGAAAGCCCTGTATCAGCACAAAGCGCATCACTGACGACTGACAATGCCTGACATGCTGCCGTAATACCAATCCCCATTTCCTGGAAAGTTCCCAGTGAATCACGGTGAAATGACTTGGCTCGAATCAGGTTCGCATTGTCACACCACAGTAAACGCACTAATAAGCTTGACTGCTCAGCTAACCGTTCCGCAACAACTGACATATAAATACCCTAAACCTAAAAAGACTATGGTTAAGCATTTTTGAGCATAGCCCATGGTAGTAAGTAAAAGGTTTCTTTACTGAGTTAATCAGATATCAGCAGAGTTCATGCTTTCTCTTGAATAAAATGGATGAATTGATAAGGCAAACGGATATCAATCTTTCACGGATTCAAAGCGGCCCTTACATTACTGGAGATAATGGCAGCATAGGCAAAACGGACGATGCCCATTCTGATGATGCTGTTAACAATATCACCGTGCAATCTAATCCGCCGTGATTAAATAGCGTGCTACTAACAATAAAATAAACAGACGCCTGCATCGTCATAAGCTGGTGTCCGCTTTCCTTAGAAGACAAAGGAGTAAACCATGGCTACTGTTCAGGAAACCCTTGAAAATATTAAAGGCCGTTTTGACGAGTCTGCCGCTGCCGGTCAAACCCTGACTTTCCAATTCGATATCACCGATGACAAGACTTACTATGCGGCTATCGAAGACGGAGCCCTGGAAATTGCTGAAGGCACCAAAGATGACGCTCACGTTACCCTGATCATGGACAGCGAAACATTTGTTGGCCTGATGAGTGGTGAGCTGGATGGCATGCAGGCTTTCATGACCGGAAAACTGCGTACCGAAGGCAACATGATGCTGGCTTCCAAGCTGGGTGAGTTCTTCAAGCAGTAAACAATAGAGGGAATGTAATTTAAATTGTGTAAACGCTTGTCGTTAATACTCCAAAATGGAGAATAACAATGAGCGTTGAAATCAACGAAAAACTGGTAGATCAAATAGCCAGTCAGATTAAAACTCAGGATGATC
>NZ_LUKQ02000133.1 GCF_001647025.1 Endozoicomonas atrinae | reverse complement strand
ACCATTCGCACCGGAGTTAAACAGCTCAGAAAGGCTATGGGAGTGGATGCGGGAGCATGACTTATCAAACAAAGCATTTTCAGGTTATGAAAATATTGTAGATTGTTGCTGTGAAGCTTGGAATAACCTTTGCAGCGAAGCTGGTCGACTGTTCAGTCTGTGCTCCCGTGATTGGGCAGTTATACAGTAGTTAGAAAATTCAATTGGTATAATAACCTGGTTTGAGCTTTCACTGGTCGCTGTCTACTTTCTGAAGGGAGTCAATTGATATTCTCTTTAGGGTGCTGGTTTTATGTCCAATCTTGCTGATTTCCTTTATCGGAGTGCTGCTGTCTATCCGGATAAAACTGCCATTGTGTTTGGTGACCTGCGAATCAGTTACCAGACATTAAAAGATACCGCAGCGAGTATTGGTAAAGGACTAAAGCAACAGGGTATAAAACCCGGTGACCGGGTTGCCATGAGCTGTCCCAATATTCCCCAGTTCCTGATGGTGTATTACGGCATTCTCAGTGCCGGTGCTGTTGTGGTGCCCCTGAACATTCTATTAAAGCCTAAGGAACTTGCTTACCACCTGACAGACAGCCAGGCAGTGGCCTTTCTGTGCTTTGAAGGCTCGGATGAACTGCCGCTGGGGCAGTTTGGGCTGGAGGCTTTTCAGCAGGTAAGCAGCTGCGAACACTTTTTTGCCATCACCGGAGACCTTAAAGCGGAGGAGTGGAGAGGTGAGTCCACTCTCTCGGCTTTGCTGTCAGGCAGCGCACTGGAAGATCCACAGGATAGAGGGTCAAACGATACGGCGGCGATTCTTTACACTTCTGGCACAACCGGTCGGCCAAAAGGCGCTGAACTGACGCACCATAACCTGTCGATGAACGCATTGATCTGTTCAGCCCTCTTGATGACGGATGTCAATGATACCCACCTGGTGGTTATGCCCTTATTCCATACTTTTGCCCAGACGGCGCATATGCTTCATGCTGTGGCATCGGCATCCACCATGGTATTGATGGTTCGCTTCGACGCTTCGAAAACACTGAAATTACTGGCGCAGGAGAAGATCACCTTCTTTGCTGGTGTACCCACCATGTATATTGCCCTGAATGGTGCTGAGGCTGAGTTGTCTGAGGATGATCGGCAAATCATTACCGACAGTTTGAGGCTGTGTATCAGTGGTGGAGGCCCTATGCCTTTGGAAGTTATGAAGGCATTTGAGGGCAACTTTAAGGTTACCATTCTTGAAGGGTATGGACTCTCAGAGACTTCACCGGTTGCCTGCTTCAATACTCTGGATCAGGAACGCATTCCCGGCTCCATTGGGCGACCCATTCCCGGTGTCGCGCTGAAAGTGGTTGATGATGAGGGAAAGATTTTGCTTTCTGGTCAGGATGGTGAGCTGGCCATTCGTGGCCATAACGTGATGAAAGGGTATTTCAATAAGCCGGAACAGACTGCTGAGGTGCTGAAGGGTGGATGGTTCTATACGGGTGATATTGCCCATCGAGATGAAGCGGGTAACTACTACATTGTTGACCGTAAGAAGGACCTGATTATTCGCGGCGGCTTTAATGTGTATCCCAGGGAGGTGGAAGAGGTTTTACTGGCTCACCCTGACATTATGCAGGCAGCGGTCATTGGCGTACCTGATGATTATTATGTGGAAGAGATTATGGCCTGCCTGATTCTGCATGAAGGTTGCAAGCTCTCCCCTGAACTGGTGAAAACCTGGGCACGGCAGCAACTGGGTGATTACAAATACCCAAGGTATGTTCGAATTTTTCAGGAATTTCCGCTCAGTGCTAACGGGAAAATACTAAAAAGGGAGCTAAGAGACATACTCAGAAATGAGGGAGGTACAAAGTGAATGTTAATCACAGTATAGCGGGGTTACTGCAAGGTACTGCAAGCTCATATGGAGTTGGTGATTTTGTTTCCAGGCCTGCCCAGGAGAGTGGTGCTTTTGATAGTCAACAGGCTGTGAAGGTCCAGCCACACAGCTTCAGCTTTCTAACTCAAAACGCTGCTGAAGGAAGTACCAATGTCAGTATCGGGCATTGTACTCCAGAGAGAACTTTGTTATCTCAAAGGAGTTCAACATTTGCCAGTCCGTTTAGTACATATACCCAGAGTTCTGAATTATGTAATCAGGTTAAAGTGGGCGAGCCAGTGGCTAGGGAAGGAAACGCTGGGAGTGTATGCAAAAATAGGAAAAAACGGGTGCTATTTTCAGCTTATCAGACCCAAGAACTGTCGAAGGCTTTCTGAAGTAATTTATATATTACAAAAGAGCAAAAAGGAGTGCTGGCAGCGAGACTGGGACTAACTGAAACACAAGTTAAAATCTGGTTTCAAAACCATCGTTATAAGGCTAAGAAGCAAGGAGGGGAAGCCAAGCTCGATACGATCACGGGAATTGCGAATGGAGGTGCCCCAAAACATTCATTGCCAGTTGGTTTAACATCTCCTGTAATACCAAAGGCAATGGTCAGTGTGCTCCCTGAAGTTAATAAGAACATTCCTGGTTGCCATTTACCAAACAATCCTGGTTTTTTTGCCGACCATGAAATGACAGGCCGCCCTGTTCCTGATAAGAAATGCTATCAGTTATCTGAGGAGGGGCGACAGGTTGCCATATGTGAAGCAGCTTCTCCAGTCATGGCACTGAACATAATGATGTCAAAAATGGCAAGCACTGGAGCCTCCGGGCTGAATGTTGTTCCAAAGCAGGTAAGCGAAGCTTCAGTATCAAGAACCTGTCATGTAGATGAAGGGGTCAAGGGGTATTACGTTGAGCAGGGTTTTGTCAGTGGACCTCAGACCATTGCATCAAGTCCCTCTGGTTTTGCTGACTGGAGAGAGCAACACACGGTTTAGCCGATTTAATGTTTCAGATATTTTCCATGGAGGGAGTTTGTTTTCTGCACTAAGTGTCACACGAAAAGCCTGAGGCTAAATTGCTGGATATTTATGTCAGAAATTCTGTTGATATCGTTCGTTTTTCGTAATTCAGCATTATGTAATTAAATACCGGGGTAGGACTGACGGGCGATTTCTGTGAAAATAGCCCGTTTTTCATCACAGCACCGAAGACTTCATGCCCACACCAAAAACTGCCCCTGACCTGTTTTCATACCCCAAGTACTGGGCAGAGTGTTATGGCACAGCCCCGTACCTGCCTATGTCCCGCCAGGAAATGGACGATTTGGGCTGGGACTCCTGCGACATCATTATTGTGACTGGCGATGCTTATGTAGACCATCCCAGCTTTGGTATGGCCGTTATCGGCCGCTTTCTGGAGTCTCAGGGGTTTCGTGTAGGGATTATTGCCCAGCCAGACTGGAGCAATGCTGAAGACTTCAAGCGTCTGGGTAAACCAAACCTGTTTTTTGGTGTAACCGGTGGCAATATGGATTCCATGATTAACCGGTACACGGCTGATTTGAAAGTTCGTAATGACGATGCCTATACACCCAATGCAGAGCCTGGCAAGCGGCCAGATCGTTCGGTTATTGTTTATAGCCAGCGTTGCAAAGAGGCGTACAGTGAGGTTCCGGTCATTCTGGGGGGGATTGAAGCCAGCCTGCGCCGTATTGCCCAGTACGATTACTGGAGTGATGAGGTTCGACGCTCAGTTCTGGTCGATGCAACCGCAGAAATTTTGCTGTACGGCAATGCTGAAAGGGCCATGGCAGAAGTGGCCGACCGGTTGGCTGCCGGAGTTAATATTCGAGATATCCATGATGTTCGCGGTACCGTGGTTGTGAAGCCGCAGGTGCCTGGTGGTTGGACAGAAATCGACTCTTCCCGAATCGATTGGCCACGGGATATCGGTTCTCTGCAGGAAGCATTTGGATCCAGCCCTTATGACTATAAAGAAGAAGAAAGCTGTCAAACTGAAGAGAGTGCATCCATTAATGAGGTTCAGCCGGTGCGGATAATTCCGATGCCACTGCATCGTGAAGAAAAGCTGAACCCTGAAACGACTTGTATCCGACTGCCTTCGTTTGAAAAAGTGCGCAATGACCCGTCACTTTATGCCCATGCTTCGAGAGTGTTGCATCAGGAATCCAATCCGCACAATGCCAGGGTATTGGTACAGAAGCATGGCAACCGTGAACTCTGGGTCAATCCGCCACCAATCCCGCTGGAAACGCCTGAGATTGATGGTGTCTTTGGTCTGTTCTATCAGCGCCGACCACATCCGTCTTATGGTAATGCCAAAATTCCGGCCTACGATATGATCAAAACCTCTGTAAATATTATGCGGGGGTGTTTTGGTGGGTGTTCATTCTGCTCGATCACGGAACACGAAGGGCGAGTGATCCAGAGTCGTTCACATGAGTCGGTACTGGCAGAGCTGGAGGATATTCGCGAGAAGGTGCCAGGCTTTACCGGACAGATTTCTGATCTGGGTGGCCCGACTGCCAATATGTATCATCTGAACTGTAAGGATGATCAGATTCAGGCCAGCTGTCGTCGGCTATCCTGCGTCTTCCCTGGGATCTGCAAAAACCTGAAAACATCACACAAGCAGACCACTGAACTCTATCGGAAAGCCCGGGCTATACCGGGTATTAAGAAAATCGCCATTGCCTCTGGCCTTCGCTATGATCTGGCCGTGGAAGACCCGGAATATGTGGAAGAGCTGGTGACGCATCATGTAGGTGGCTATTTAAAGATTGCGCCGGAGCATACTGAAAAAGGCACCCTGGATTTGATGATGAAACCGGGTATGGGGACCTATGATGCCTTTAAAAAAATGTTTGAGCACTTCTCCCAGAAGGCGGGTAAAAAGCAGTATCTGATTCCATACTTTATTGCCGCTCACCCTGGCTGTGAAGATGAAGATATGCTGAACCTGTCTTTATGGCTGAAGAGAAACAAATTCCGTGTGGATCAGGTGCAGACATTCTATCCATCACCCATGTCACTGGCGACGGCCATGTATCATGCTGAGAAGAACCCGCTGAAGCGGGTCAGCTATAAGAGCCCCCGGCTGTATACCCCAAGAACATTGGATCAGCGTCGTCTGCAGAAGGCATTTCTCCGTTATCACGACGCAAAGAACTGGCCCTTCCTGCGTCAGGCGCTGCGAGATATGAACCGTTCTGACCTGATTGGTCCCGGCAAACATCAGCTGATTCCGGAAGAAGAAAACAAGGGGCAGAGAAGGTCGGGGCAGCGGGTGCATTCACAAGGTGAGTTCCAGAAGGCCCGGGGTGGCCAGTGGGATAACCGCAATTCAAAGACATCAAAGAGTAGCTCTGCCCGGCAGAAAAAAGGACGGCGCAGATAAACTAAATAGTCATTAAAAAATTGCCTCCTATGGGTAAGTGCCACTGGGAGGCACCACAGGCCCCAGTCCTATTCGACATTTATTAAAACCTTCCTGCCAGCCACTGCGATACTCTTCGTAGGTGCCTGGCAGTGCTGGAGCCTGCTTCCAACCTTCCTGGGGCAGGCCTTCATCCCTTTCTGCAGCACCACAACCCATGTACTGGCCATAAGTCCGCATATTGGTGTAAAGCGTATTGTCCTGCGTAATATCCGGCGGAGGAGGGGGTATGTTTCTCTGCGGTGACATCGGTTGATCAGTGGTAGAGCAGGCAAAAAGTACTGGTAGCATCAGGAAAATTGATGCCCGTTTCATGAGTAGAAACATCGGTCACTCCAAAGATCTGATTCAAGGGTATAGGTCACCTGGGGGTACGATGGGGCCTCCTGGGGTTTCCTCAGGCCCCGTATCCGTTCGGCATTTTCTGAACCCAGATTCCCAGCCATTAAGATACTCTTCATAGGTGCCAGGCAGAGAGGGGGCTTTGACCCAGCCATCCTGGGGGCCTCCAAGATTTTTCACACCGGCATTGCAGCCCAAATACCGGCCATAGGTCGTCATATTTGTGTAAAGAGTATCTTCCCGAAACGTATCAGGAGGTGCGGGATAGAACTCTCTGGATGGCTCTTGATGATCAAATACTGAGCAGGCACAGAACACTAATATAGATATTAAAAATAATCCCACCTTGACCATGTGAAACATTGGATGCTCCGTCGAAAGAGTGAAACCATCATCAGTATAATTTAGTTTCCAGAGACAACTTACCTGCTTCAGAGGTAGCCTGAGAATTTGGTGAGATGATATGTGCAGTGACTCTATTTATTAGGGGGCGTTACCAACTGGCCATTCAACCAGTTGGTAACGCCCCCTAATACAGCCTCCAGGCTTAAGGACTAGTATTACCGGCTTTCCAGAAGAGATGGGACGCCATCATGATCCGTTACAAATTACCCTTTTTTCTGTTTATTTCTCTCTTTATGCTATCTGGTAACAGTCATGGTCAGGGTTTGCTGCCAGCAAAATTTGAGGGCGAAGTTATTCTGTTTCAGGCTGACCGTTCAGAAGGATCTGATAATTCAGATGAGTATTCTCAATTTCTGATGCATTTTGGACGCAGCGCATATATCTATCAGCTTATCGGTTCAGAGCGTGTGATGCAGGGAACATACCGCTATATCCGAAAACACGCAAAGAATGGCATTGAGGTGGGCTTACTGGCCAGTGAAGAGGTATTTGAAGATGGTGAGGTTTCTTATGAAATGGTGCTTATGCCAGATAATGAGTCGGCAGGTATGTATCTGTTTAAACAGAATGCAGGTCCGCTGAAGCATGATACCCGGCTCAATGCAGGAAGGTATACACGGGTCACCAGGCTCTTTGAAGCGGATTTGAAGAGGCGTTGCAGTAGCCATAACCATTCAGACCGAGAGGACTCTGAATAGGTGGCGAACCTCTTCAATTCTGGCAAAACGTTTGATGCCATGCTGACGACTGTCAAAGCGGATCGAGAAATTGCTGTCATTGACCTCAATCACTTCTCCGCGACCAAAGATGGCATGATCAATAACGGCCCTGAGCTGCCATGGACCGTCAAAAGCACTGCCTCGGGCATTACTGGCTCCGTTGTGAGTAGAGCCAGTGGATTCGCGGCTTGTCTCAATATTGGGAATGGTTTTCAGTCTTTCGATCAGTGCTGGGCGAGCTGAGTTGACGTATCGCCTTGATACTGGCGTCAGGCCAATTTTATCAATGGCTTCGGCCAGGTCTTCATCCGCCTCTTCATGGAGCAGGTTGCCTAGTGATAAGACGTGGGGCAGGTTCATTTCCAGCAAAAAGGGACTGATACGGTCCTGATGCTCTCTTCCTGTAATGGATTGGCCATCAGGTGACCATGAACGCTGTCTGGGAACACTGGTAAGGTCTCCCTGTCTGGTAAACAGGTGTAACTGCTTTTTGGCACGGGTCATCGCTACATAGAGCAGGCGGCGCTCAGACTCAATAGCATTACTGGTCTTCTGGGCGGAAAGGGCAGCGATTTCATCTTCCCTGAGGAACGGCCAGTATTGACGGGTCAGTCCAGGCAGTAACACAACAGGCCATTCCAACCCTTTGGAGCGGTGACAGGAACTGAGAGTGATACCGTGGCTGGATCGCTGTCGCTGGCTTTTCTGTTGCTTCCGTTTCTCGATTAATTCAGCGATATGCAGGCAGCAGTTGGCAGTGTTTTCATTCAGCTGTTTCAGGAAGCGATGAAAACCTTTGATGGCAAGAATCTGCTCATCCGTTCGTTGCTCATTCAGGCTCATGGACCTTAGGCTGTCGTATATTTCAGACTGCTGAATATACGTGGCGATCAGCGTATGGGCCTTATGTTTACTGCCATTATGCTCCAGCCATGTGAAGAGTTCTGCTCTTTGTGTCAGTTTTCGAGCCTGAAAGTCACTGATGTCTTTTATTTTGGGTGCCAGCTTTCCCAGGGTTTTACCAAATTGGTGACTTTGATCTTTCAGCTGCTGGCAAAGCCAGTCAATATGCGGCTGTTTCAGGCCGATATGGGGCAGCGTCAGAAGCCTTGCCAGCTTATGGTATCGAACCTCGGGCAGTAAGTCGGCAAATCCGCCACTGGCCAGTGTCATTGCATCGATCAGCGATTCAATTTCCGGCCGTTGAAAAAGGGAAGGGCCGTCGCTGCTGTAGGGAATACCCATTTCCAGAAGGTTCAGCTCAATGGGAACCGCCTGAGCCCAGACACGCACCAGAATGGCTATATCTTCTGGTGGAGTACCTGAAGCCAGATACTCCATGAGAGATTCAACAACAAAGCGACTGTCGTCTGATCCGGTTTGGCTGAGACGAATCAGGGATGGAGGGTTTTCCGGATGGGCAATGCAGAGAACATTTTTGCGGGATCGGTTCTGACTGATCAAGTGGCTGGCAGCCAGAGCAATGCTGTGACCATAGCGGAAGGTATGGGGCATGGTGAGCTCTTTGACCTCACCGGTATCTCCGTAGTCCTGCTGAAAATGGTTCAGAATGTTGTCGATATTCGCGCCGGCGAATTCATAGATGGTCTGGTCAGGGTCCCCGACGGCAATCATTCTGGCCCGCTGTCCGGCAATCAGCCGGGTAAACTGGTGCTGTAGAGTCGACGTATCCTGATATTCATCAACGATGATAAAGTCCATCTTATCAGCGACTTTGGGAATCAGCTCCGGGTGTTCCTGGATCAGTTTCACCGGATCGTAGAGCATGTCGGTGAAGGTGATCGATTTCTGCTGGTGGCGCCATTGTTCAAATTGATGAAACAGCTTGATGAAAAATCGATAGTCATCCGTATAACTGGACTGCTCAAACCACAGCTCTGGACTGGCCAAATGAGCTTTGACCGATTCAATAAAGCTGATGGCAGCTTCGATCAGGCGGGCGGCATCCGAGCGAATGCGCTCCTTAATGGTTTCTGGTGCCAATTTCAGAATCAGTGTCCTGACCTGTAGTTCTACCACTTTTTCAGATAATGGTTGTTTGTTGTAGGGGGCTCTTATCTGCCAGCCTTCCAGTGTTCTGAGCAGTTTCAACCCTGTTGCATGGTAGGTTCTGATTTCGGGGAGCTGCAGCTGACTTTCCGGCAGGCTTGCAAAC
Organism: Endozoicomonas atrinae; assembly: GCF_001647025.1. GTDB lineage: Bacteria > Pseudomonadota > Gammaproteobacteria > Pseudomonadales > Endozoicomonadaceae > Endozoicomonas > Endozoicomonas atrinae. The sequence continues at coordinate 6,933 of NZ_LUKQ02000133.1, read as the reverse complement.
TGGGAGCTGGCCAGCGTTCGAAGTTTTTTTGAAAAGTCGATCTGGGCCGCCTTGTTAAACATCATCACCATCAACCGACGTGGATCTGCTCCTTTCTGCAGTAGATTGCTGACCAGTTGAGCAAGCGTTGAGGTTTTCCCCGAGCCAGCTACAGCAATACAGAGGGCATGGTCCTTATCATGATTGGCAACTGTTTGTTGGTGGGGCGTCAGTTTCATTCAGTCTGGTGGTTTCGTGTAGAGAGGGCAAGGCTAGCAAACTTTGAGAAACTTCTATAGTTAGAACAAGCGTCATCTTCCGAAACAGGGGTGCGGTAATTTCTCTGGAGATAAAGCGACAATGACGGAATAATTATGTATCGACACCAAGGATCACAGTGTAATGGCTTCACTTTATTTTTATTTTTCTTCCATGGACTCGGGAAAGAGTACTTACCTTCTGCAGTCAGCTCATAATTATGAGAGTGCCGGTAAAAGGGTATTGCTGCTTGCCCCGGTCATTGATGACCGTTTTGGTGTAGGAAAAATAACCTCAAGAATTGGCCTGCAAAGTGAAGCTGTGGCCATTTCGCAGAGTGATGATCTTAAGCAGCAAATTGCCAGAGAGCACAGTGAAGAATATATCGCCTGCGTTATGGTGGACGAGGCACAGTTCCTGACGCCGGAGCAGGTTTGGCAGCTTTCGGATGTTGTTGATGTTCTGGGTATTCCGGTACTCTGCTTTGGCCTGCGCACCGATGCTTTTGGCAAAGCGTTTGCCGGCAGTGAAGTTTTGCTCAGCATTGCTGATGAGCTGACAGAGCTGAAAAGCATCTGCAAGTGCTGTGAGAAAAAGGCCAATATGCAGCTGCGCCTTGACGGTGATGGTAATCCCGTCAAGAGTGGCAGTCAGGTACAGATAGGAGGCAATGACAGCTATCTATCGGTTTGCAGAAAGCACTACAAGTCGATGATGGGGCTGGAGAGTTAACTCATCCAGCGCTGAACCCCAAGAGCTGTCATCACCAGTTCCACTGACAGTGCGGCCAGTATCATACCCATGACCCGTATGATAATGGCCGAGCCATTGTGCCCAATGACTCGAAAGATACGGTCAGCAATCAGCATCAGGCCACAGGTGACCATCAGAACCAGGGTCATTGCTCCGGCTGTCATGGCCTGCTGGCTGAAGGTTTTGAGCTGATTATCCGTCAGAACAATCACCGCCATGATGGCCCCGGGGCTGGCAATGGAAGGGACTGCCAGAGGAAATACGGCAAGTTGATGACCAGGCTCCCTTGATCCAGAACCTTCTTCAGGGTCAGAAAAAATCATCTGCAGGCCAAACAGGAACAGGATAATGCCGCCTGCCAGCTGGAGGGAGATCAGCTGGATATTCATCGCCTTTAAAATAATCTGACCAAGAACCAGTGCTGAAAGCAGGATTACAAAGGCGTAGGCCGTTGCTTTGAGAGCAACCCTGCGTTTTTGTGACTTTGATAGTCGAGCAGTCAGGCCGGTGAATAATGCCAGAGTGCCCACTGGGTCAATGGTTGACCACAGCATAATAAAGTCTTTGAAGAATAGCTCCATAATGATACCTGCCCATGCTGGTTATGGGTGTTAGGGACATGTGGGATGAAGCCGGGCAGCCAGTCATGTGAAGAAGTATGAATGGCGGAATAACTGCGAAAATACCTGACGACATCTGTTCGTTATTGCATGGTTTCTATACATATAAGCTTCTGAAAAAACGAAACCATGACTGAATAAAAATATTCCTTACTCTTTTATTAAATAGGACAAACGTCGGTTGTCCAGTTATTAAGTGCTTGCAGGAAAAAAATTACCAGTACGTATGTTTTGACTGACATTATCTATATATAATTGATTGTTATTTTTTTATTCGAAAAAATAATATAGCAGAGGCAGGCGTAATTTCTAAGACCTTTGCTGGATGTCGCTAAATGGAACTGTCACTTCTGCAGGTTGTTGCTGCTATGGGGGTTGTTGGCCTGGGGGCTATTGTCCAGGGAACCATCGGCTTTGGCATGGCAGTGGTTGCTGCACCTTTTCTTTATCAAATTGATCCTGCTCTGGTTCCAGGGCCACTGATTTTTTCCGGTATGGCGATCGGTGCACTTTCCGCCAGACGTTATGCCAGTGAGATCGACGTTTCAATTCTGGGGTATGCCCTGCTGGGCCGGGTACCCGGCTCCATGATTGGGGTATTAATTCTCACGCTGGTCAGTATCCAACACTTAAGTCTTGTGTTGGGAGGGGCTGTATTGCTGGCGGTTGTCGGTAGCCTTTTTCCCTATCAATTGAAAACGACACCATTTACTCTGTTCAGTGCGGGTCTGTGTTCGGGGATGATGGGAACTGCGGCCTCTATAGGTGGACCACCAATGGCTTTGTTGTTACAAAATGAAAGTGGCAACCGGATCAGGGCCAACCTTGCTGTATTTTTTGTGGTTGGCAGTTTTATTTCACTGGTTATGCTGGGTATTAATGATCTTTTATCAAAAGAACAGCTTATCTATGGTGTGTGCCTTTTTCCTGCGGTACTAACGGGGCATTGGATGGCCAGTAAAGTCGCTGAGAAGGTTGAAAAGGAAAGGATTCGCCAGATTATGCTCGTACTGTGCAGTATTTCAGGGATAACCGCTATTCTGTCTGCCGTTTGATGGTACTTGGCGGCAGTTGACAGAAATCACTATTTTGGATAGTTTGTTGCTTCATGCGCTGATTTGACCTTGGCTTGCGGGCGCATTATAAAATCCGCTAAAAGAAGGGTTTCAATAAAGAATTCCTTATGAAACCACTCTGTTAGCAGCAGGGTGGTTTTTTTATGCACATGGATGTGCGGTATCCTGAAAATGCTGGGAGCAATTTTTCAGGAAATACCTCCTGAACTGGAACTATCTGACAAATACTCTATCTGTTTTAACAGATGTACAGAAATTGCGACTCATCATCCAGCGCAGTTGTAGGCAGGAGCTGTAATGATTGAATTGAACAACCTGACCAAGGTGTTTGCCTCAGGCGGCACAGAGGTCAAGGCCATTGACGGAGTCAACCTCTCGGTACCTGAAGGTACGATCTACGGTGTGATTGGCTCCAGTGGGGCTGGAAAAAGTACCCTGATTCGCTGTGTTAACTTGCTGGAGAAACCAACCTCCGGTCAGGTTCTGGTGGATGGTCAGGATCTTACCCGGCTCTCGGAAAAATCGCTGCGTCAGGCCCGTCACAACATTGGCATGATTTTTCAGCATTTCAACCTGCTTTCCAGTCGAACCGTGTATGACAATGTTGCTCTGCCTCTGGAGCTGGCTGGTGCCACTAAGTCAGAGATTGAACAAGCCGTTCTGCCACTTCTGGAATTGACCGGACTGGACTCCAAAAGAAACAGTTACCCTGCCCAGTTGTCCGGCGGACAGAAACAGCGTGTTGCTATTGCCCGGGCTCTGGCCAGTAAGCCGAATGTTCTGTTGTGCGATGAAGCAACGTCGGCGCTGGATCCTCAGACAACACGATCCATTCTTGCTTTGCTGAAAGACATCAATCGTCAGCTTAAGATCACGATTCTGATCATCACCCATGAGATGGATGTGGTGAAAACCATCTGTGATCGAGTGGCCATCATGAGTTTCGGCAAAATCATCGAAGAGAATGAGGTGGAACAGTTCTTTCTCAATCCCCAGACGGATCTGGCAAAAGAGTTTGTTCGCAGCGCTATTCATGAAAAACCGGTGGCTGAAATTGAAGCCCGGTTCCAGTCAGACCCTTCTGACGGTGCTCGGCCGGTTGTACGCATTACCTTTGTCGGACAGGGGGTTGTGCAGCCTCTGATTACCAAAGCGGCAAGACAGTTCAATACGGACTTTAATATCCTGCAGGCGGATATTGAAACGGTCAATGAAAAAGCCATGGGCTTTTTGATGGTAGAAATTATGGGTGAGCCTGAAGGTATTGAGCAGTCCCTGCAGTTTCTGAAAGCCAATGTTCAGGTAGAGGTGATTGGTTATGTCAGCTGATGCATGGTCACTGTTGTTTAAAGCCCTCTGGGAAACCCTCTATATGGTGGCATTTTCCGGTGGTGTCAGCTTTCTTCTGGGTATCCCGCTGGGTGTACTGCTCTATGTGACCCGTGAAGGACGCATTCTGGAAAACCGGGTGGCTAACCTGGTTCTGGGGGGGATTGTTAATGCTGGACGTTCTATCCCTTTTATTATTCTGATGGTGGCGATTATTCCACTGACGCGACTGCTGACAGGTACTTCCATTGGTACAACCGCAGCCATTGTGCCATTGACCGTGGCAGCGATCCCTTTTGTTGCCCGAATTGCAGAAGGTGCCTTGAATGAAGTGCCTTCAGGGCTGGTGGAAGCCGCCCAATCCATGGGCGCCAGCCCATTGCAGATTGTTACCCGTGTGTTGCTGCCAGAGGCCAGACCTGGTCTGATTAATGGCATGACCATCACACTGGTGACACTGGTCAGCTATTCAGCCATGGCCGGTGCCATCGGTGGTGGTGGCCTTGGTGACCTGGGCATACGTTATGGCTACCAGCGGTTTGATGGCGTCATTATGCTGGCAACAGTCGTCGTATTGATAGCCCTTGTGCAATTGCTGCAGATGATTGGTGACCGCCTCCAGCAGCACTATGACCGCAGTCACTGATTACAGTTAAAAAATTATTAATAAACCGATTGTTGGGAGTCTATTAGCACTTTTTAAAACTAAGTACGGTGTTAATAGAGCGTTGATAAAGTCTGGGAGTAATAAATGACTTTTAATATTCTAAAAACAGTAAAAATCCTGGCCAGTTCGGCGGTATTGGCATCAGCAGCGTTGCTGGTTGGCTGTGGTCAGTCTGACGATCCGAATGGCCCTTTGAAAGTGGGTGTGATGGCCGGTCCTGAAGCCGATGTGATGAAAGTGGCTGTGGATATTGCCAAAAAAGATCATAATGTCGATGTGGAGCTGGTTGAGTTCTCCGATTATGTGTCACCAAACGTAGCTTTGTCTGATGGCAGTATTGATGCCAATGCCTTCCAGCATCGCCCATATCTGGACAGCATGGTTCGTGATCGGGGCTTCAAACTGGTCGCTGTTGGTAATACCTTTGTTTACCCTATAGCAGCTTACTCCAAGAAGTTGAAAGACATCAGTGAACTGAAAGATGGTGCAAAAATCGCTATTCCAAACGACCCAAGTAACGAAGGTCGCACACTGATTCTTCTGCATCAGCGTGGTTTCATTAAGCTGAATGATGTGAATAATCTGGAAGCAACACCGGCAGACATCATTGAGAACCCTCGTAAGTTCCAGTTTATCGAACTGGACGCGGCTCAACTGCCCCGTTCACTGGATGATGTGGATATGGCCTTTATCAATAACACTTACGCCGTACCTGCAGGTTACACCCCAACCCGTGATGCCCTGCTGGTGGAAGATAAGGACTCTCCTTATGTGAACATCATTGTTACTCGTGAAGATAATAAGGAAGATCCTCGCGTAGTCGCACTGGTTAAGTCTTACCAGACCGACACCGTCGAAGCCAAGGCTGCTGAGCTGTTTAAAGGCAGTTCTGTAGCAGGCTGGAAGTAAATATTTCTAAGGCTGGAAGCTTATTGCTTCCAGCCTGACTTATTATTTTTTAGTTAGAATGCTGTTTACTATGGGTTGGGCTTCATACAAGCTTCTCATCATTTTTCTTTTTTCATTATCCGAGATACTTGGATGACCAGTTCTAATTTGTTCTTGCTGAATTAACTGTGCATTTTTCATGGCCTGACTTATAAGGTAGTTAAATTTTAATACTGCAATTTCAGCTTCACTTTTCCCTTCCTTTCTCGCTTTATCTATGAAATTATCCTCTTCTGGGTCATTACCAATATCATCCTCAGTTGATGTATCATCACTCCTTTCCATGTGAGTAGAAAAGCTGCTGTTTTGTCTCTGGGGGAGTGAATTTTCCACAGGAACTGGTTCAGAGCTGTAAATTATAATGTCTTCTGAGCTTGTAGGGTCTTGTCTTGGAAGTTGTGAACTGGTTGTTTGCTCTGGCTCATTTTTCATTCTTTTAGTCTCGACTGACAGCTCGTGGTTTTTATCTGGAAACTGACGTTTATTTTGGTTCTGAGCCATATGTTGTGCCATGCAGCTCCAGGTGAAAGGTTGTGGGGAAGGGGTGTTTTTTTTCCTGAAGTCCTGAAAGCCATAGCGTTGGAAAGCTCAACCCAAAGAGCTAAAAGATATTGTCCATCCTGTTCTGGATTGACTTCAGTTTTCGCCTGCATTGCACTAGCTATTTTTTGCAGAAAATGGAGATGTTCCTGTCCAGAATTCCCAAGTCGTTTTAAAAAGTCTGGTATAGCCTCCTGGTTGAGGATTTTTCTGGCATGTTGTCTAATAAAAGCATCATATTCGAATGCATGACCAACCAATGTATTGGGAGCAGGTTGTGCAGAATTATTGGCACCTTTAAATAATTCAAGAGTTGTTGATTCAAAGAAAGCACTAATTACTTCGACCTTTCGTCTGGCTAGATATTGAGGCGAAGCATCTCGAAATATAAAGTGTTTTCCTGAGGCATCTATATATGAGTTATTTCTTTTGTCTGAAATATATTGTTTTGTATATCCGACAATTACATCCACCTCACGAAAGCGGAAAATACGTGCCTTTTCAAGCACAGTCTCGACACTTGAAGTTTCATTGGTCGAGAAACTGGCGTAAGTGTTAGAGGCCGTAGATGTATTGTTTGCACCTGAATATCCCGATGGTCCGGGCTCCATATCTTTTACTCCATTGGTTTTTTAACAATAGTCCGGACAGTTTTCCGAAATAGGCAACCATGAGAGGAATCAACCAGAGTAGAGAATCCTAATAATCTATCTGTTGATACCTCCTCTCATGGAAATCATAGTTAAGTCTGCTCTGGACAGTA
>NZ_LUKQ02000132.1 GCF_001647025.1 Endozoicomonas atrinae | reverse complement strand
GCGTCATTCGTAAGGCGATCAAGAACCGGAAGATTTTTCGGACTGATGAGTCAGTCATGAAGGTAATCTATCTGGCCATGGAAAAAGCTTCCGAGAAATGGACCATGCCGATCAGGAACTGGAAAGCAGCCATGAACCGGTTTGAAATTATGTTTCCTGACCGGTTCAAGGAGTAATAGTTTTGGTGGCGTTTACACAGAATTATTTACAGGCTCTGTACAAACGAGAAAATGCATAACAAGGCGCTGCAACCGACCTCCGGCCACTGTCACCTTTTTTGCGCTTCGCAGCAAAAAAGCCGCCATTGGCCTCCGGCGGCTGAGCGCGGCGTTATAAAACAAGAGATAATTATGGAAAAGTCAGACTCATTTATTGTTGATTTTTGGGCCTTTGTGTTCAAAATTCTCGGGAAAATCTCATTCTTCAACCTAGTTCGTCGGCTTTTTCCGAAAGCAAGAACAGGTCGTTTTTCTGAAATTTGGGCTTTGAGCCACGTATTTTTATCAATAGCTTCAGTTCCAGCTGTCTTATACATAGATAATAAATACATTGGTTTTGCAATTGCTTTGTACGCGCTTTTAAGAGTTTATGAAGTAGTGATTTATCAAACCAATGTTCTGTTGTTTGATGAATATCGTGCTCTAAAGGCAGGTAGGGAATACAAATTACACGGTTATAGACGAATCGTGATTTTGTTAATGCAAAACTATTTCGAAATCATATTTTGGTTCGCAGCACAGTATATTTTCTTCCAGAATATGTTCTCTTTTGCAGTTGAAGGCTCGCATGAAAGTGTGTTGGGAGCGGTATACACTAGCTTCGTAGTAATGACTAGTTTCGGGTTCTATAACGTGACTCCTCTAGGCGTGCTAGCTTATTCGTTAGTTATTGGTCAGGCTATGATCGGGCTTTTCATGACGTTATTGAGTTTAGCTCGCTTCATCGGCGTAATTCCGACGCCTAAGTCAATGGATGCCACAGAACAGTAAATTATTTTATAACAAAGCATTTAAGAGTGATTCGCAACGCTTGGCAGTTTCGCTTCGCTCAAGTTGATCTTGCCCCGATAAAACGGACACCTTGCTTAACCCAAAGCAAGGTGATTCAATGATCCGACTTAAAGAAAAACATCGCACATTTACCAATGCTTTTCGCATCATGGCTATCAAGCTGGAAGCTTTGCCAGGTGTTATGGCAAAAGACATTGCTGAGATCCTAGAGATACATCCGTTTATGCTCTCTCGATGGAAAAAGCTGTCATCACCTCTGTTTCAAACACTCTCTGCTTGGCCTTACCTAAATAACGCTTGGCAGCAATATCCCCGGTAGTGCCCAGTCTTGAGACTACAGTGTACTTAGGGTTGTTAAGATCTTTGTATGACTTAATTTCACCTTCAAGGCCTTTACGCAACAGAACACTCTGCCCCACCACAATGTAGGGGTTGGCGAAATTGATCTGCAGGTTACGTTCGGAAGTCAGGGTCATGCCCGACATAATAATGTCGAACTTATCAGTCACCAGCGCAGGAATAATGCCATCCCATGCCGTGTTTACGATTTCCAGCTTCACGCCCATGGCTTTAGCCATTTGACGTGCGATATCAACATCAAAGCCAACAATCTTTCCCTGCTTGTTTGTCATTTCAAAGGGCATATACCCTGCATCCAACCCAACCCGAAGCACGCCACGCTCAATAACTTTATTGAGTGCCGATTCCTCCCAAATATCGTTATAGGAAGCCATTAAGGGTGAACTTAATGCCAGTAAAAAAGCCAATATTGCGGTTATTTTTTTCATTACCTCTCCTTGCTGCCAGAATTCCTGTCTGGCGTTATTTTTATTTATGGAATGCAAACTTACTCTTAAAAACGCAGGGACATACAGCTTACGCCACCATCAACCTTTTGAAATTCTGATGTATCAACTTCAATGACTTCATAACCAAGTCTGGCCACTTTCTCACGGGTTACCGGATAACCAGACGGCATAATAACCTTACCATTAACCCAGATGCAGTTAGCGGCATACGACTCATCAACGGGTACCTCGACGATGTTGTACTGCTGAAACTCTGGTTTTGTGACAAATTCACCAGCGGCTAACAGGTTGCCATTTTCAAGGTAGGCCAGCCCGGTTTTCAAGTGCAACACCTCTTCAAGCGTCACGATCGAGCCCGTCATTCCATACTTTTCAAGAATCACGATCAGCTGTTGAGCACCCTCGTCATTGGTTCTGGCGGATTTACCAATGTAGTAATGACTGCCCACCTGCATGACATCACCGGCATCCAAAGTACCCGGGGCAATAATTCGTTCAACATTGTCGTAAAACCGGTGCAGGGCCGGTGCAATCAACTCAGCCTCATTTCTGCGGCTGTCGGCACCAGGCCGGGTGATCACTGCACAATATGGCGTACACAATGCAGGATCTTCCACAAAGACTGAGTCTGGATGATCATTTGCCGGCGGCAATAGCGTAATATCTACCCCACAGGTCTGTAATGCCCGGATGTAATCGTTATGCTGCTCCATGGCTTTTTCGTAGTCGGGTTTTCCCATGCCAGCTTCGCTGAGACCATCAACTAAAGCAGGACAGGGAGTACGTGCGATAATGTGTTTGAACATTGTTTCTGCCTTATTCAAATTCTGACGCTGCACTTTCATTTTCACATCGTCGCTTAATCAAAATATGTGCCAGAAGTAAGCTGATTTCTTTTGACTGATGCGTTGAAAAAACGAGATTTTATCCGTTCAAACTCACTTTTCCGGATCTGATAATCCCTTTTAGGAACGATTAGCCGTACCCACTGTCTAATTTTCGACATACGTCTATATTTAAACACCCCATACATGCCCTTATTTTCAGTATACTCAGTGCCTATTGTCGAAAAATGGTGAAGGTGCAGCATGGAAGAACTAAAATGGCTGGTATCAAGTATGAAAAGTGTGTTCGATACTCTGGATCAGCCTGTCACCATCATTGATCCTGATGGTTGTTTTGTTTACTACAACAGGGCCAGCGCCCGAATGGATGGCACCAATCCGGATCACATTCTGGGACGACATGTTCTGGACGTTTGCCCATGGCTCACCACCGAAGAGAGCTCTTTGCTCCGCTGTATATCGGAAAACACGACGTTTACAGATCAATACCAGGCCTACATAGGCTCCGCTGGGGAACGGATGCACTATATGCACAGTTCCATGCCATTGTCTGGGAAGACTGGAGCGATCATTGGTGCCATCGAAATTGGCCTTTCTCTGGAAGAAAACCCATGTTCTGATACGGTGCAGGACCTGCCCGACATTATCAGTAACGATGCAGAAATGAGTCGACAGATACGGGCAATCGACATTTTTGGCACCAGCGATGTTCCCATACTGATTTATGGTGAAACCGGCACAGGCAAAGAGCTTTTTGCCCGCCGGGCTCACGGGGTCAGCTCCCGTTCCAGACACCCGATGATCTGTCTCAACTGTGCTGCTATTCCTGAAACCTTACTGGAAAGCACCTTGTTTGGTACCACCCGGGGCGCCTACACCGGTGCTGAAAACCGCAAAGGCTTATTAGCACTGGCGGATGGAGGCACCCGGTTTCTGGATGAACTCAACTCCATGTCCGTTGAGTTGCAAAGCAAGCTGCTCAGGGTATTGCAAGACGGCAGCTATCGCCCACTGGGCAGCCAGAGTGATCTGCAAACAAACTTCAGACTGATTACCGCACTGAATGAGCAACCTTTGGAAGCCATCAGTAAAGGAAAACTGCGGGAAGACCTGTATTACCGAATAGCGGTTGGTCTCATTGAAATCCCCCCCTTACGGCAGCGCATTAAGGACATTGCTGTTATCGCAAAATGCGTAATCTTGAAATATGGGCCTGAGTTGAAACCATCAATAACCTGCCTGGGTGACTCCGCAGTAAAGCAGCTGGAGGCACATGACTGGCCTGGTAATGTCAGGGAACTGGAAAACGTTATACGACGCAGTCTTTTACTCGCTGAGGATAAGACAACCCTTGATCGTGTCGAGATGATAGCAAGCCACCCTGTTAAGCAGACAGAACAGGATTACTCCTTACACGAAGACAGGCAAGGTTCATTGAAAAATCGCCTGTCTGAGTTCGAAACCAGCCTGATTCAAAAGACTATTCAACAACAGGAATATAACCTTTCCGCAGCCGCAAGAGATCTTGAACTACCCAGAACAACGTTGATATCCCGCATGAAGGCACTGGGAATCACTCGTCCCAAGGAGCAGAAGCACCCAGCCTATCGTTCAGATAAATCCCCCCTGAGTTCATAGTGAACTTATAGCCTAGGCAAACTATTAAATGTACATTAGTTATGTCCAGTAAAAGACCATTAACTTTTACTGGACAAATCTGTGTGGTTGGCACAAAGCCTATTACAATAATAAAAATGGCATCTCATGATAAAAGTTTTACGTAACTATAGTTTTCTTTTGGTATTTGCTTTTTCTTCATTTTCAGCAGCCAATAACAATGAACCAGCCTACCTGATCGGTAAGGGAATGGGTGACATTACAGGACCTGCTTTTGGGAGCCCGATGTGGGGATTCTCTAAACCCGGGCAAAACACCGAAGGCATACATACCCGTTTAAAATCCAGAGCATTCATTTTTTTAGATCCTGAAACGGAAAATCGATTACTGTTTGCCAGCATCGATATTGGAAGCATCGAGCATCATATTTTTTTAGAGGTGCTGGATCGCCTCAATGAAAGGTACGGTGATTTATACCGGAAAGACAACACCATTCTATCAGCCACTCACACTCATGCTGGGCCTGCCGGGTATTATCACACCAGAAAGCATTACAGTATGTCAGGCCCTCTTCAAAAGGAGCATTTTAATCGTATCGTTGCTGGTATTGTGAGTTCCATCGAGGTAGCGCATAACGATTTACAGCCCGCAAATATTCTAATTAATAAGGGCGATGTTATTGGTGCCGGAGCTAACCGGTCGATGAAGGCCTATCTTGCCAACCCTGAACAAGAGCGGGAAAAGTACGAAAGTCCGATGGACCTGGAAATGACACTGCTGAGGCTGCAAGGCTCATCTGGGGCACTAGGGTCTCTTAACTGGTTTGCGGTGCATCCAACATCCATGACCTATAACAGTCAATTAATTTCTGGGGATAACAAAGGTTATGCCTCCCTTACCTGGGAGAAAAATGCTACTGATAAAGCAATTTACAACAAAGAGTTCATAGCGGCTTTCGCGCAATCAACACCCGGTGACATTACCCCCAATTTGAATCTGGACAACACCGGCCCGGGGAAAAGCGATATTGAGTCCACCCGGATTATTGGGCAGCGCCAATTGGATGTTGCCCAATTACTGTTTGAACAGGCCAATGAGAAAATAAGTGGTCCCATAGCATCACGGCAGATGTATGTTAACCTTTCCAATTATGAAGTCAGCAACGAGTTCACCGGTCAAGGAACACAATATACCTGCCCTTCGGCTTATGGATACGCCTATGCTGCAGGCTCAACAGAAGATGGTGGCGGACACTTCCTTTTCAGCGAAGGTATGAAAGAACAAAAGTGGTGGCTGGATGTCATTGTCCGGACAGTGACTGACACCCCTGAGTGGACACAGGCAATAAAAGACTGTCAGGCCCCCAAGGCCATTCTTTTTGAAACCGGTTCAGGTGAAATACCGGAACAATCACAGATCCGATCGTTTACTATTGCCCGCATAGGCAGTTTGGCTATCGTAGCACTTCCAAATGAAGTAACCACCATGTCTGCCCGCCGCATTAAAGAGACCGTTAAAGACGTTACAGGCTCATGGGCAAAACATATTGTCATTGCCGGCTATTCGAATGGTTCAGCTGGATACATTACAACGCCTGAAGAGTATGAAACACAACAATATGAGGGTGGTCACACCCGGCATGGAAAATGGAGCTTGCCTGCCTATCAGCAAATATTGACCAATTTGGGACAGTCACTGGAAAACAATGCACCGTCTCCCTCAGGCCCTCATTATGATGACTGGCGCGGCAAAGCATTGACGGGCAATTTTGTAGATGCCCATATTGATAAATTACCAGCAGGGAAATCATTTGGTGACCTGATCACAATTGATAAGGCTGACGTTAAGGTTGGTGAGAAAATCAAGGCTAAGTTTATCTCTGGACACCCTTCTACCGGTTATGGCGCTAACAGCCTATATGTAAGTATCCAGAAGAAAGCAGGTGACCAGTGGCAACAGGTGCATACCGACATGGACTGGTCCACCATCATTCGCTGGCAAGAGAATAATGATTCAATGCATGCCCATATAAGCTGGAAGGTTCCATTAACAACAGAACAAGGTACTTACCGTATCAAGCACTTTGGAAACTATCGTTTGGCCAAGAATAAGGTGGAGTTCTTTGAGGCTGTTTCACCAACGTTTAGTGTATCAAAACAATAGGGAGACCTCTTAACCTATATATTTTTGGAGGCAAGGAGGGCATTGAGCCTGCTTCCTCCTAATATAGTGTTCGTATTAATCAATGGACTGCCACCCGAAAGAAAGTTATCTATTTCACCAGACCATGAATTAACCAACTCATCCATAGCCGCCCCTCTTCTGACTGATATCAATTTGTACAGAATACAAATCATAGAAGCAGAGCATTCCCCATATCATGATCATCAGCTGATCACCTACATTAAATCTACAAAAGCTTAACGTATACGTTAAAAATATATTAATTTTCCATACACTATTTCAGCGGCTCCAGGCCCTTTTAAAAAACTCATCCCCCATACGATTTTTAATTGTATTTTTTACGAATTTACGTTTATTTTACCTTCGCAAAAAATGGTCTCCTAGTACCGGAAGCAAAACTTAGCTTTATATTTGAAGGAATAACCTGGATGTTAAAAAAATTATTACTGCTTGCACTTACCTCACTATTTATTACGGGCTGTGCCAGCAACCATATGACTGAAGTCAGTGAAACTGAAGCAACACTGACTCCGGACCAAGGAAAAGCCCTGGTACATTTTATGCGTCCATCAGTACTGGGTGGAGCCATTCAATCGACTGTTTATGATGGCACAGAGTACCTGGGAACCGTATCGAGCCAAACCCGCCTCGCCTACCAGGCTGATCCGGGCAAGCATATGTTTATGGCGATAGGAGAAAGTGCTGACTTCCTGGAAGCCGACCTCGCAGCAGAAAAAACTTACTATGTGATTGTTGCTCCACGTATGGGGGTGTGGAAAGCACGTTTCAGTCTCAATCCAGCGAGCGGCAAGGCATCACAGGAACAAATTGACGAATGGTTTGCCTCAACCAAAGAGGTCAAGCCCAACCAGAATGGTTATGTCTGGGCCAAAGAAAAAGAGCAGGATATCCAGGAACTCCACGATAGGTACCTGCCAGCATGGCATTCAAAAGCTGACCATAAAAAACAGCGTCTGACTTCTGAAAGCGGCAAGTAATTACTAATGTCATATTAAGTGCACTTACAGGTAAGTGCACTTAATACTTTGATCGTTTTGTTCTGCAAGGATAAGCAAGTATAAATACCATGGCTTCCATGAACTCAGACAAGATAAACCAGTGTCACGATATGATCACTCAATTCCTGATATTTCCCGTGAAATGTATAACCCTCAGAGAACTCTGATGAAAGTGATTCAGTCAACATTAACGTGAAGGATCGCTTCTCGCTATCAAGAGATGTGATGCAGGCAGAATGAAAGCCAAAATAACGCCCTGTTTCACTCCGCAGCAATTTGTATAGGCTCTCCTTTGCTGAAAAAACCAGTGTAAAAAACCAATCCAGCGGTAATGACTGGTCATGCAGGAACGATTCCTCCCTATCTAACAAGATCGCTCTTGAGAGCTTTTCAGCTCTTACTGCACTCACCCACTGCTCCGCATCAAGTCCCAGCAGCCGAACTTTTGATCCACTGGCTAATGCTGCGATGGCCAGACCCTTACTGTGCGTAATTGACCCTGTAAACCCCACGGGCCAGTCCGGGCTACCATCATCATTGATTCCTATAGATCCATGCTTTTGATCAAACTGTTCCAATGACTTTGTTGCACAATAACGCCCTGCCAGATATTCAACCTGTCGTTTGGTTCTGGCAGACATTAATGATTTGGGAAGTGCAATGCCAAAACGACCGATCGCCTGTATATATTGTTCACCTACAACATATTGTGTAGCTGTAACTTCGATACCTTCTGGCAACCCATCGAAATTGAACTTTTCACAGACCAGGCCATGAAGCAGCTTATCTTCCGTCTTATCCGCGGGTTCATGTCTATCAGATGACGAAAGGAGTAAAGGATTATCCATAGAACAATTACATAATTTTTTACAGGGTTTTCATTATTTGCTATGAGCGCAGGGTTTCTTATAAATCAGGAATCTTTATAATTTACTCAGGTTGCTGCTGGCAGGAAATCTCAGCAGTCAACATCCCTCACCAAAACTAATACAGTGGAGCATAAAGTGAACCTGGTTAAAGTGATCGCAATTGCCGCCTTCAGTGTCTTTATGACGGCTTGTGTGGCAGGCAAGCCTATTCATAATATCGATAATGCCACCGTTAATGTGACGGGAACCAAAGAAGTTTCTACTGCTGATGTCAGAAAAGCAATACTGAAAGCAACCAGCACCAAAGGCTGGACTGTCAAGGAAATAGCCCCTGGTCAGATGGAAGCTACGGTACATGTCCGGGATCATACCGCCGTGGTTGATATAGACTATTCAAAGACGAATTACAGCATTCAATACAAGAACAGCATCAACCTGAACCACAAAGGTGACACTATTCACCGTAACTACAATAAATGGATCATTCTGCTGGATCGGGAAATCCAGAAAGAGCTGATTAACTCAAGTCTGTAAACAACTGGCTCCATTGAATTGAGGGGCTTATCAAAAGCCCCTTTACCTCTGATTACTGCCAGCGTCGGAAAATCAATGATGTATTAATCCCGCCAAAGGCAAAGTTATTACTCATCACATATTCATTCTTCAATTGCCGCCCTTCTCCCATAATGTAGTCGAGCTCAGCACAGGCATCATCAACCTGCTCCAGATTAACCGTGGGGGCATACCAATCGTTATTCATCATATTTATCGACGACCATGCCTCAATAGCACCACAGGCACCCAGAGTATGACCCAGATAGCTCTTGAGGCTGCTGATCGGTATTTTGCTGCCAAAAACAGAGTGGGTCGCCATGGATTCAGCAATATCACCACGCTCTGTCGCCGTACCATGAGCATTCACATAACCGATAGCCGTACTCGGCAGCAAGGCATCTTCCAGTGCCAGTTTCATTGCTGTCGCCATGGTTTCTGCCGTTGGCTGGGTCACATGAGCGCCATCCATATTGGTACCAAACCCGACAACTTCAGCAAGAATCGTCGCCCCCCGGGATTGGGCAGATTCCAATTCTTCAAGAATCAGGGTACCGGCACCTTCACCAATGACCAGCCCATCACGATCCCGGTCAAAAGGTCTTGGAGTCAGGTCAGGCCGGTCATTACGGACACTGGTGGCAAACAGGGTGTCAAACACCGCCGCTTCTGTAATACACAGCTCTTCAGCACCACCGGCAATCATCAAATCCTGCTGTCCATTGGCAATCGCTTCATAGGCCATACCGATAGCCTGACTGCCGGATGTGCAGGCACTGCTGGTAGGAATAATGCGCCCTCGAACGCTGAAAAACAGCGCAATATTGACCGGCGCCGTATGGGACATCATTTTTATATAACTGGTGGCATTAACACCAGAAAGCTGTCGTTTTTCCAGCAAATGGCCAAATGCACGAATCGGGTCAGTACTGCCGGTAGAAGAACCATAGGCAATTCCCATATGGCCTCCTGACACCAGCTCATTATCCAGAAGACCCGACTGATCCAGCGCCTTTTCTGTAGCAACCGTCGCCATCAGGGATACACGCCCCATACTGCGAATTTTTTTCCTCGGATAATGAGTAGGACGCTGAAAATCGTTGACTGGCCCTGCCAGCGCAGTATTCAAACCTTCAACCTCCTGCCACTCTGGCAACAGGCAGATCCCGGTTTTTCCGGATCTGAGGTTATTCTCAAAGGTTTTCCAGTCACTGCCAATTGAGGTGATGGCCGACATGCCGGTCACCACGACACGTCTTTTAGCGCTCGCGGTCATTAAGCCAGTCCCCCGTTAACCGAGATTACCTGACGTGTGATATAACCAGACTCTTCTGACATCAAATAATTTACCAGGGAAGCAACCTCTTCCGGTGTTCCTGCTCTTCGGGCTGGAACCATCTTGAGAATCTCTTCTACCGGCGCGTCCTCAATAATATCCGTATCAATCAATCCCGGAGCCACGCAATTCACGGTAATTTTTCGTTTCGCCAGCTCCAGTGCCAAGGCTTTGGTCGCCCCGATAATACCCGCCTTGGATGCACTGTAATTTACCTGGCCACGATTCCCGATCAACCCTGAAACCGAAGCAAGGGTAACAATGCGTCCGGGTTGACGACGACGGACCATTGGCATGACAACAGGCTGGAGCACATTATAAAAACCATCCAGGTTGGTATGTACCACCGAGTCCCAGTCTTCGCCAGTCAGGGCAGGAAATGCCGCGTCACAGGTGATACCGGCATTGCACACTACACCGTAGTACGCGCCATGTTCTTCCATATCCAGCTCAATACTGTGACGACACTGCTCCCGGTCAGCAAGATCAAACATCAACATCCGCCCCTGCCCACCGGCATCACGAACCTGTGCCAGAGTTGCTTCCGCCTGTTCCATACCCTTACGGCAGTGAACAACCACTTCGTATCCTTCCGATGCAAGGCGTAAGGCAATCGCCTTACCAATGCCACGGCTTGAACCGGTCACCAGAACTGACTTACTCATGTTTTTTGGGCCTCCATGAATGCCTGAATATCGTCCGGCTGAAACGTATTAATAACTGCCCTGGCAATCACCTTATCCATGGTGTCCAAATGAGCACTTTCTTTATCTACTGTCTGTTCAATCGTACACTCAAAAGAGCTGAGGCCATCCCCCTCATAGACTTTTTCCACTCTGACCCGGTACTCCCTGCCAACCTGGAACGTATCCAGAGAACAGTCATAGGCCCGAGTACCCAGCAGGAAGCCTATTTTTACCGCTTCACCAGCCAGCTGAGACTGAATACCGGCATAGGCGCCGATGGTCTGGGCCATATACTCCATACCAACCCAGACTGGTACACAACCATGATCATCAGCAAACGGCTTACCCACTTCGGGCCTGATCAGCGCAACCGTAAACTGATCTCCATAATCAAGAATTTCATCAAGCAGAATCATCGGGTGGGCATGGGGCAGCACCTTTTCTGGCCTCAGATCCAGCTGCTTTGCCCCGGTCATATCAGTCATAGCGTTGCTTCTGTATCAGTTTGCCCCAGTATCAGCGATACATTGCTGCCACCAAAGGCAAAAGAGTTACTCATCATTCTCCAGGGTGATGTCGGGAGACTGCTCCGGGAGTGAGTCAGGGCGATATCTGCCAGCTCAGGATCAGGCTGCCCATCCCACAGATGAGGAGGAAGGCGACCATTGTCATTCATACTGGAAAGTAGAAGCCAGCATAGTCCTGCCTCGATAGCACCTGCGGCTCCCAGTGTATGTCCGGTCATGGTTTTAGAGGAGCTGCAGCATAGTTTATCGCCAAAAACCCGGAAAACTGCCTGACTTTCCATGGCATCATTCAGCGGCGTAGCAGTGCCATGAAGATTCAGGTAGTGAATTTCCTCAGCCTGCAACCCGGCATCCTCCAAAGCACATTCCATCGCCTTCTGAGCGCCTTTACCCTCAGGGTGGGGAGCGGAGATATGCCAGGCATCAGAGGATTCACCAACCCCCAGCAAAGCAACCGGAGCAGCCTCTGTCGTCATTGTAAATAAAGCGGCACCTTCGCCAATATTAATACCATCCCGGTTAACACTGAACGGCTGGCAAATACCTGTGGAGACCGACTCAAGAGCAGAGAAGCCGTGAACCGTCAGCTGACACAGACTGTCAACACCACCCACAATCACAGCATCGCACAGCCCGGTGCGAATAAGGTTTCGACCGGAAGCAAACACTTTGCCACTGGAGGAACAGGCCGTAGATACGGTATAAGCTGGACCGGTTAACCCGAGATAGCCGGCAAGAAAACGACTGGGATCACCCATCTCCTGAATTCGATACTGATAATGAGAAGGGTATTCTCCTTCTGACAGGTGGGCAATCATGGCCTGTTCAGCTTCAATCGTACCGGATGTACTGGTTCCCAGAACAATGCCAACCCGGTCTGCGCCAAAGCGCTGAACCAGACGATCAACTTCACCCTGAATTGACTCAAAGGCAGCCAGCAGCAGTCGATTATTACGGCTACTTTCTCCCTTAGTCTCTATGACAGGAAGATCAACACAGACCTTACCCAGAGTCACGGCTTTGCCCGGCATACAGGTTGTATCTTCTACCATCCCCTGCTGGCTACCGGACAGCAGGTTGGCCAGTATTTCCTCATGCCCGCTACCCAGGGCACACACCATCCCCATGGCAGAAAGAAAGAAAGGCGATGAACTCATAAGAATTCCTTACTCAAGGTTTTAATCTCCAGCTCATAACCCAGCCCCAGATTGCGATAGTGCACTATTTCCGGCCATTGATCAGCACCCATCCACTGGCCGGAATATTTAATAGATATAAGTGGTCGTTTATTATACCCAATCACCCTGCTTTTTGATGGTATTTCCCTGGCAATAATGTCCTGATCCGCCAAAGCAGTATTGAAAACATCACCGCTGCCATAAGCCAGTAGCAGGTCTGAAACCAGATAAGATAGCTTAATCCGGTCGCCTACCAGAGGACTTACATGACCGGATACTTCACCATCCCGGTAAACCAGCTGAAGCAGTTGCTGTCCTGAAACTGTCATGCCCAGCAGGGAGAGCTGCCCTGGCTTTTTCTCTATTTGAAAAAGAAGGTCAAAAGACTGGTCGCCATAGCGCCCCTTCACCTGCTGTATCACCATAAAATGTCCTTTAATGACATCCGGTGACGGCAGTGTCCAGAAGACCTGATCAGACAGGTAAACCCGGGATTCAGCACCCAGAGTCACTGAAACAGACTGTGAGCGGGCCGGTGAAAAAAAGGCGCATCCGGACAACCATAAACTGAGCAATAGATATCCGCAGACTTGCACGGGACGCTGTATAACAAAACGCCTCATAAAGAAGCTTTCCTGATGGCCAGTGGTGACAACAAATAGCAGAAGCTGATACCCAGTAAAACCGTCAGCCCAAATCCTCGAATGGCTGCCGTTTCTGACAGTGCCAGCAAACCGAATGAAAGAACTGTCGTAATCGCGGACAGAGTAATGGCCATCAATGTATATCGAGGATTACTCCCCGCCTCCCGGAAAAACAGGGTGTAATCCACACCAATGCCAAGAATCATTAATAAGGCAAGAATATGAAACAGGTTGATCGACTGTCCGGCAAAACCAAGAACACTGAGCGTCAATATCACAGATAACAATGGCGGCATTACAACGCTCAATGCGCCTTTAACACCAAAGCGAACACTGAGCAACACCGTTATCAGCCCATAAGCGGTTACCAGCAACCAACCCATCAATGCCCGGTAACGACCAAAGAGATACGAGGTTTCCCCCGTCTTATCCACGAACAGAACCCCTTCATGAAGTGCTGCCACCTGTTCTGGCTGCCAGTCCGGGTTCGCCCCCTGAATCAAAACCGCTGAGTAATAACGTTCCCCAACGTTACCCAGCCATAAATAGCCATAGAGGCTTGCAGCATCACTGGCCAACCATTGCTCAGGCTGTATCTGTCGATCACTGGCCTGAATAAATGCATCCATCGCCACCTGTTGTCCGGCCTCAGTCACTCCCAGTTGTTGCCAGAAATCAGGCAACTGATGTTGATACACCGAAGTCAGCTTCTGATAACTGTCAGCCTGTGATTTTACAGATGGCATCAATCTGGAAATGGATTGAAATCCGGTCAGCTGTCCCTGGTCAATTAATGTTCGAAGAGATTTCCCGAGGGTCTCATCCAGCTCCAACAGCGACTGTTCAGTGGATCCATAGACCAGAAAAAAACGGCTATCGCCAACATCACCGATGATACTCTGTACAAACTCATCCGCCGCCTCCAGACTGGACGAACGCTTCTGTAATTGCCGAATATCATCATTAATTACCAGCTCTGAAAGCCCGATCAGAATGGGTAAAAGCACCAGGGTTACCCAGATTTTACGACGTCCGGTCATAGTCGTTTGCCAACGCGTCAGAAACCAGTCCACCCAAATCGACAACCAGCGGCACGAGGACTCTTTACCGGAGTGAGCGCAAGCGTTGCGCAGCCACCAGGGATAGGCAAAGACGACGGTTAACCAGGCCATCATCAGCCCTGAGCAGGAAAAAACGGCTATTTGCTGCAATCCAGGGAAAGGGGTCGCCAGCATCGGTAGGTAACCTAACAGACTGGTGAGGAGTCCAAGGGCAATACCTGGCAAAATATGCCTCAAGCCAGCAACCGGTGACCATGCTTTCCCCTGGCGCCACCATTCGACCAGGTAGTGAAACGAATAATCAATGGAGATACCGATCAGACTGGCCCCAAACACCAGGGTCATCACGTGAACATTGCCAAAGACAAAGGCGGTGGCAAGATACCCAGCCAGCACACCAGTCGCAATGGATATCAGGCAGAATAAAAGAGGCCAAACCGTTCTGAATACCATGAGAATCAGGAACACCACACCCAGCAATGAGCCGACTCCGATAGTACTCACTTCGCTTTGCGCCGAATCAGCCCCCGCCTTGGCATGGAAAATCATACCGCTGGCCGTGATCTCAACCCGATCAGAAGCGCCTTCAGCGTAAGAAAAGTTCCCTTCAACTGCTTGAACTGCATCATTAATTGCCGTAACCACGGATGCCTGACGAGACAGGGTTAACACTTCTCCCTTAAGCAATCCGGTGATCATAATATGGTATTTACCTGACTGTTCTACCGTCAGGAACCCTTCATCAGGCTTTAACTGTCCAGCACTCCCCTGCAGGGAGCGAAACCAGTTGGACATCAAAAACAGAGGATCATTTAATAGTTGATCACTGCCTACCATGCCCATGGGACTGGCCAGGGTATTCAGGCTGTTATTGATCAGCCGTTCACCCAGAATGTCAGAGGGTAATGTCCTGTCGTCACTACCGGCCAACTGGTAGCGGTAGGGGTAATAATAATGTCCGATATTCTCCCAGAGTTCAGGCTTCAACCGGGCAACGAGCTGCTGGAAAATACCAGACTCCTGCAGACGGCCTTCCAGATCCTGGGTCGCCTTGCGAACCTTGTCTCTTGAGGGAGAAGAAATGACCAGCGTCACCCGCTGACTGAAATTTTCCATAAAGCGTTGGGAGGCTGCCGCAGAAGCGGGGTCTTGCTCGGTTGCAGGCAGCAATGCCATCAAATCCGTTGATAAACGACCATACCCATTCAACAGACTGATCAGCATACCCATCATCAGGAGTAACACAGCTATAGACCAGATGAAAAAACCTCTACCCGGTCTACTCAAAGCGCTCAAGATCAACCGCATCCGGCGCCTCTCTGCTCATTTTGACACTGCGAAACACAATGTGAGTCTGCTCACCACCGGCACCAGATAGCTGAACACCAGCGATACCCCCGGACTGCCCCTGGATAATAACCCTGGTAATAACCCCGGAAAGCTTTTCACTGAGCGGTGTTATACCAATTGAATTTTCTAACTACTGTATAACTGCCCAATCACGGGAGCACAGACTGAACAGTCGACCAGCTTCGCTGCAAAGGTTATTCCAAGCTTCACAGCAACAATCTACAATATTTTCATAACCTGAAAATGCTTTGTTTGATAAGTCATGCTCCCGCATCCACTCCCATAGCCTTTCTGAGCTGTTTAACTCCGGTGCGAATGGT
>NZ_LUKQ02000131.1 GCF_001647025.1 Endozoicomonas atrinae | reverse complement strand
GCTTGTGCTGCCACCGCTCGTTGAATCACGGCATGGACATCCACATGCAGCGCTCTGGCTTTGCTGAGTAAATCGACAGAGAGGTCGGTTTCAAATGCAACAGGGCTTTCATGAGTAGTTTTCATAGTCATAATCACTCTCTTTACTCATTATCTGTCGCTTAATTATAGCTGCCGGAACATTTATGTTCTGTAAGGGAGCTTATTTGAACAACATTAGGAGCAACTCCCAGCAACTACATTACATCGACTACCGCCAAGCCACACTGATTCTCAAACTGGAGTTTTGCATTAAGTGCTGTCAACAAAGAACCAGTGCTATGTAACAAACGAAATTGATTAAACACCAAGTCGAACTGAGCATTGATTTCACTCTGCCTTGCCGAGGTAAATTCGCTTTGGCTGTCCAGAACATCCAATAGCGTCCGGCTACCGACTAAAAACTGCTTATCATAAAGCTTTCTAGACTTTCCCGACTGACGAACATACTCAGCCAATGGAGATAAGCGCTGATTTCCAAAATCCACGGCAATCCACGCCAATCGAACCTCTTCTTCTACCTGCCTCCTGGCTCGGTTACGAACCTCTAGCGCTTTATTGACCAATTTACTCGTCTGGCTAAGGCGCGCTTTATCCCCGCCGCCATTGTACAAGTTATACGTTACATTTAATTTCGCTATGTGAGTGTATGTATCTCCCTTGCCCCCATTAGCATCCTTATCCCAATTAGCCCCTACCTCCAAATCAAGCTGAGGCAGGAATGTGCTTTTACTGGCTTCATATTGAGCCTCTGCTGCTTTAACATCTTCACTGGCGAGTTTCATAACCGGGTGATCCATAACAGCCTGCTGTATCGCCAACTCCAAGGACACCGGTATATATGGGGGTACCTGGGGTAATGAATACGACAACGGTAAATTTCCGACCAACCGCTGATATTGCGTTTTAACATCCTTAAGTACAGACTCTGCACTGATTTCATTAGTCTTCGCCAGAACCAGACGGCTTTCAGCCTGTGCCACATCAGCCTCATTACTACGCCCTTTCTTTCCCTGTATTTGAATCAGCTCAACAATACGGGCATGCTCCAGTGTGTTTTCCTGCATCAATTCCAGAATGTCCTGCTGGCGCATAATATTGATATAAGCTTGCGCAACACTCAAAGCAATATCCGATGCCTGAGAGCACAATTCTTGAGAGGCCGATGCCTGACGAGCCGATTGACGCAGGATTTCACTTCGAACCCCGAAGCCATCAAATAGCATTTGCCTGGCACGCACTGCAGCTTCACGATGCGTTCTTTTCTGGTCTTTACTGTCAGCACTACCGGCATCATATGCGCCAATGGTGGTACTGTTTCGACTGTTTTCATAACCAATAGCCGCTGAAAAATCGACAACCGGCAAATAACCTGCACGCGCCTGTCGAACTTCATCAACCCTGGCGCCAGCCTCAATGGCTTTAACGAGAATCTCAGGACTTGTCGCCAGAGTTTGATTAATGGCCTCAACCAGTGTATCTGATTGACTAGAAGACGACATAACGATTGTAGAAAGAACCATCAGACAGGCAAAAGACTGTCGACACACAGATTTTACCTTTTTAAAGACCAAAACCTGACTCCTGTGATTTATTGATATCAAAAGAATTGAAGTAAACAAAACAACATTACTTTCTTCACTTGGTAGCCATGAAGTAAATGCAAACAGTCATGTGAGAGAGTGTAAAAGGCGACAGGTATACCGATCAGACAATCAGTTGCCCATTATTGATAAGTTCCATCAGCACATCCTGCCCAGTCATATCATTGACATCGCGATCACCCCAACCGCCAACATGATGGAGCTCTATGTGCAGCGTATCCCGACTGCTTTCTGCCGTATTTTTTACAATATTAAGGGTGACATGATCCTCATCAATAAAATCTACACTCACGCCGTTTTCATTAAGGGTCGATAGCAGTGCATCGACATCCATGTGCTCATCTTCTTCTACCTCAACCAGTGAACTGATATCCAGAACATCCGCGGTTGGATCAGAGTTCACATCACCAACCACAAAATCGAGAATTTTATCCGTCTGTACCGTTTGATCATCAAGCAGGTCGTCAATATCAAACACAAACTTGTTTGAGCTGCTGCCATCCGTATGACCTCCCGTTATGGTATCATTGCCTTTTCCACCGTAAAGCGTATCGGAACCACCTTCCCCATCGATGGTGTCATTGCCATCACCACCATACAGCTGATCCTGACCTGTTCCACCCCTGAGAATGTCATCACCTTCGCCGCCGGCAAGATAGTCAGAACCCGCTGTACCCACCAAAACATTATCACTACTATCGCCCTGCTGCCCTTCGGTAAAATTAATAGAAACGGTTTCCGATGCCACATCACCATCACTGTCTGTAGCGACCACCTCGATGTTGATAGCGCTTTCACCGGACGGCTGAGTAGTACGGGTCAGCACTGTCGAATCCGTAACAATCCGAAATTGGGAATCTGCGTCCCTCCCAACCAACTCAACATGGCCAAGAACTTCCTGGCCGACAATAACAAGTTTTGCATTATTGCTAATACCTTGATCCAGCAAATGCCCGTCGGTGCCAAACGCTTTCCAATGATAGAACCCATTGGAATTTCTACCATTATGTACATCAATACCTATGGTGACACCGATTGTATCGCCAGCAACAAACTCCATTACCAGAATATCTTCTGCTCCAGCTATCCAGCCACTGCCGACTGCAATGCTGTTAGCACTCCAATTAACGGCAATGGGTTCTCCACTATTTTCCTTTTGAGCAGATATTGCGATAATGGATCTACCTACCACATCATCGTCCGCATTCCAATCAGCCTTCGACTCATACCTCTCAACCTCCAAGTCATCGTCGCCCGCAACCAGCACCAGGAAGTTTTCATTACCCCCAGTTATATGACCGAGTTCGGTGGTATAGGTGAAGTCAATCAACTCTCCAGAACCAGAGGTTTCAATGATATACCGGTCATTATTGGGATCCAGCCTAATACGGAACAACTCATCCTGGGTATTGCTGTCGCTAAAGGCATTACTGCCAGCGGAATCGGTATAGGCGATAAGAACTGAAGTATCTTGAGAATCAACAAAATAATAAACGGCCTTACCGTTACTAGTGAGCCCGGAGTCTCCGTGTTCCTGGGTATTCTTATTCCAGCCGGTAATATTTTTGCTCAGGTCGCCTTCATACTGCGTGTTAATACCCTCAGTCTGTAAAACACCTATATACGAGTGTTCTGGCGCATTGATGAGTACCCACGCATCTGAAGCATTCGTAATGCGAATCTCATCATTAATATTCACCTTGATAACCGCAGTGTTTGAGCCCAGCTCACCGTCATTCAGGATGACCTCAAACTTCTCAAAAGGTGTCGCATCGACTTGATTATCAACTTTGTCGTTCAACTGATATGACCACTGCCCATCACCGTAAAAGGTGACCTCTCCGTAATCCCCTTCTACCGTTCCGATCAACTCATGGGTCCCGGTCAGGCGGCCAACTTCAAAACCATTAGCATATAGTGTGAGATCGTCACCCTCTACATCAATGCTATCCAGCCTGCCCGTAACCTGAGTAACCCTTGATACGTCCGGATTATCCTCATCCAGTCCAGACTCAAAGACCAACTTTTCAGCACCAACATCGACCACCGGAGCGTCATTGGTACCGGTGACGGTAATCGTGGCTGTGGAGGTCGACTCTGCCCCTTCGTCATCGGACATCACATAGCGCACGGTCACTGTCGCGCTTTCACCGTTGGCCAGGCTGTCGAAGTCACTGCCGGGGACGAACTGCAGCTGGTTGTTCACCACGCTGACGGTCCCCTGGCCGTTTAACGGATTCCCCTCGCCATCGACGATCTCCACGCTGTCGAGACTGAAGTTGGCCGGGTTGTCGCTGCTGTCAACATCCGTGTCGTTGGCCAGCACATCAATGGTCAACGTCTGGTTCTCGTGACCGGTGGCGGTATCGGCACTGGCCACCGGAGCGTCATTGGTACCGGTGACGGTAATCGTGGCTGTGGAGGTCGACTCTGCCCCTTCGTCATCGGACATCACATAGCGCACGGTCACTGTCGCGCTTTCACCGTTGGCCAGGCTGTCGAAGTCACTGCCGGGGACGAACTGCAGCTGGTTGTTCACCACGCTGACGGTCCCCTGGCCGTTTAACGGATTCCCCTCGCCATCGACGATCTCCACGCTGTCGAGACTGAAGTTGGCCGGGTTGTCGCTGCTGTCAACATCCGTGTCGTTAGCCAGCACATCAATGGTCAACGTCTGGTTCTCGTGACCGGTGGCGGTATCGGCGCTCGCCACAGGGTTATCGTTTATATCTACACCCAGTGGGCTCTCATCAAGCGTATTACTTATGTTATTTGTTTCTACATTAATAAGTGTTGCAAAGTTTGAAGTTTCAAAACCAGCCTCAGGCTGGACGCTGATCCCACTTAAATCAAAAATTTCCTGGGTACGAGACCCAGAATTAATCGTGGTATCTACTTGATTCGTTTCGCCAGCCTGTGGAGAAGGCAGTAGCTCTGAAGGGTCACCACCAGCCAGAATAGTTTGTGGTATTTCGTACTGTTCTGCTTCAATTTCCAGCTTCAGCTCTTCTATTTCCGGTGAAAGCCTGAAAACAGCATTATCATTAAACACAACGGACTGACCTGAATCCAGCTTAATATTTATTGTGCCATCATAAGTCATAATGATGTCGTCCTTATAAACAATACCTCCTTTATTCAGAACACGACCTTCTTCTTGCGAATTGACAGCTTCAACCCTCCCTGTTACAGACTCAACAGTTCCAACCGATTCCTTCTGCTTTGTTTCAACTTCTGAAAGATCGTTCATATTCACCTCCCGAATATAAACAGTTAATAATCAAACCATAAATCTCAATTTGTTTCTGGCATAGAAAATGCTTAAACACTATATCAACAATTCACAACTACCTTTCACTAAAAGCCAGCTGTTTAGCTCTAAGCACCGGTTTTAAAAGGTAATCAAGCAATGTTTTTTTTCCTGTCAATATATCAACCATTGCCACCATACCCGGAATTATAGGGCGAGCATTGTCGTTTTCATTTCCCAGATTATTAGCTTTCGTTACAACTCTAGCAAGATAAAAGCTATCTCCTTTTTCGTCTTCAATGGTATCTGCACTGATGCTTGTCAATGTACCCTCTATGCCACCGTAAATAGTGAAATCGTACGCAGTAAATCTGACGGTAGCTTGTTGACCAGGATGAAGGAAGGCTATATCTCTAGGATGTATCTTCACTTCAACTTCCAGTGAATCATCAATCGGCGTCAGTTCTATGATGGTCATCCCTGGCTGAACAACCCCGCCCTCCGTATTAACAAATATCTGGTTGACAACTCCCCGCATCGGCGCTCGGACAAGCGTTCTGTCAACTTGATCACTCACCAGTGCTTCCTTTGCCGACAGTTCGTGCAACACACCGATGGTTTCATTCAGCTCCAGTCTTGATTTATTTACAAAACTTAACTGGACTTCTTTCAACCTTTGAAGAGCCTCTTGCTGCTGCGCTTCAACTTGCTCAAGTTTTTTTTCATAAACTTTCATCTCTCCTTGAGAATCACTCACTTGCCGCTCAAGCCTGAGCACTTCAACTTTAGAAACAGCACCTTCCCTGGCTAACTCCCTGGCCAGCTTTAATTCTTCAAACAAAAAACTATACCGTCGCCCCAACATCTGTCGGCTGGCTTTCAACTCAGAAAGTTGTTTTTCCATCCGGGCTATTTGATGCAGAACAATCCCTTGACTACTTTCAAACTCTTTTTGGCGGTTCAGAAAAAGCTCTGTTTCTTTTATAACAAGATCTGGAACTTCATTTATCAGGTCTTCTGAGAACAGTGGTTCCCCACCTTCGACCTCTGCTATCAGGCGAGCTTTCTTAGCCTCCAAGGTATGCTTGTTTACAACTTGCCCTTTTTTTAATGACGAAAAACGTGTGTCATCCATAACTATCAATACTTGGTCTTTATCAACAACATCGCCCTCAGCAACCAATATATCCTCAACAATCCCACCTTCAAGATTCTGTATATTTTGAACTTGGCTTGATGGAGTTACTCTCCCATCCCCCCGAGCAACTTCATCAAGGGAGCACCAGTTAGCCCAAACAAGAAATGTTATTAAAAAAATACTGGTAAGAATCAATAAAGGGCGACTTCCCTTCGTTATAATGTTTATGTCGTCTTCAATGGACGCCTTAGTACAAACATCTTCACTATTATCAACAGAGCTACTTTCTGAAATATGCCTTTTGCTGACCTTTTTCTCGTCCATGTCAGACCACAGCCTCTTCATTCGAAACTTTTCTTTTAACATTACCTTTAGCTGCATCTCCTGCAACATGGATCCTTCCTTTATCGAGTACAACGATGCGATCCATCGTGTCCAATAAACTTTTCTTATGGGTTATCATAATGATTGAAACGCCACTCATATTCTTTAACAGTTCACAGAATTGAGCTTCAGCCTGTGAATCCATTGCATTCGTGGGTTCATCCAGCATTAAAACTTTTGGTCGATTTATCAATGCACGAGCCACACCTACTGCTTGCGCCTGCCCCCCAGAAAGGTATCGCCCACCTTCTCCAACATGAAAGTCCAGTCCTGCACTGCCAAACTTTACAAAGCTCTCCAATCCTGTTTTTTTAAGTACTGCCAAAATATCCTCATCCTGAACTTCCGGATGATGCATAGTGATATTGCTCCGAAGTGTGCCGTTAAACAGTTCTGTTCTCTGAGCAACATACCCTACATGACACCGAAACCAACCAGGATCAAGCTGACGTAAATCAATATTATCCACTCTTACACTGCCGGATTTTGGCCTCCAGAGCCCAAGAAGTATCTGCAATAACGTGCTTTTACCAGACCCCATACGGCCAAGTATGGCCATTTTACAACCTGATGGAATATCTAGGTTAATATCCTGCAATAAATCACACTCCCCTTTGTATGCGAAGGACAGACTCTGAACCGTAAAATGTCCTGCGAATCCCCCCGGCTTTAATAATGTGGATGTCAACGGCTTTTCCTGGGGAAGGTTTATGATTTGCTCTGTGTGATTAAGAGCTTGCACCGTTTTTTCGTACTGATTAAGCAACCCAATAACCTGAGAGACAGGAGAGGCACACCGACCTGCAATCATCACAATGGCAATCAGCCCACCCATGGATAACGATCCAGACCCGATAAGGTAAACACCGCAGGCGACCAGTGCGACAGTATTAAGTTGCAACATCAACATCGTAGTTTGACTGGTCAATGTCTGCAGTTGACGAATTTTAAGGCTACTATCAGCAACACTGCGATTCAACGCATTCCATTCCATCTGATTCTGGGGTTCTGCGTTACTGGTTTTTATTGATACCAGTCCAAGCAACAGCTCCAATAGAAAATTCTGCCTCTGGGCTGAAGCAGACTGTTGTTTTGTTATCAATAATTGAAGCTTACGATTCAAAACCCAGGCAAGCATCAAAGCGATACCAATACAAACCACTGGAATAAGAACAATCGCCCCACCCAACCAGTATGCTAAAGCAAGAAAAAGAATCACAAAGGGCAGATCAATAAAAACCATAATTGTGGTAGATGTGATAAACGACCGAACGCTGTCAAACTCTGCTAATTGATTCATCAAATTACCCGCACTTTCTGGTCGATCAGCAAGACTTAAACCAAGCAATCGTGAAACCAGACGTGATGACAGTGATATATCAATCTGCCGACCAGCAAGATCTATATATCTTGTTCGAATAAACCGAATCATTGCTTCAAAAAAAAAGGCTATTACCACTCCAGTCACCAACATCCATAATGTTTCAACTGCTTGATTGGGGACAACCCGGTCATACACATTCATCACAAATAGAGGCGTGACTAAAGCAAATAGATTGACCAATAAACTGGCTACAAAAACATCTCTATACACTTTCCAGTATGGAGCTAATGCATTCCAAAACCACGAATAGCTATTTCGGCTTTTAGTTTGTTTTTGTTTATCAGAAAAATTCATATAGCCTTCCAAATAAAAAATGCACTTATCTAACTTGGAAATTTCATAAATTAACGTGAGGTAGGCGCATCGATACTGCTGATAGCCTATGTAATACAGCCAATCCTCAGACAAACGACAGATTGATTTCAAAAATCTGTCAGAACCCTCCAATTTTGCGATTAGATCTTGTTATTGCCATGACAAGTGCAAATAGAAGGCATAACTATATGTAGTGGTCAAGTATTAAAGCAGTTCAGCTATGTTAGGTGCCAACCAGCTCTATAGAGAGACATGATTTTGACCTCCTATCGAAAGGAATCTGTAAAGACTTTAACGCAGAGATATCACTTTCAGATTAGATGATAAAGGACGTCTATACTATAGTTGATATGAGTCCATTGATCGTGGCGCTTTAGAAGTTATAAAAGCTCTTGCTAAGATATCTTGCATCTACAGGCTTTGTTTCGATCTGGATCAAGGAGCCTCTCGTACTTAGTACTTGTCGCTGACGCTATTTCGAAACAGCCAAATCAGGCCATTCTATACTGTTTTTCGTTGAATTTATTAGAGGAGTAGCTGACATTAAGTCATCATAAAAACTGACTCTAGCTGGGTTTGCGCTCACTACGGTCGGGTAAGTCCGACAAATTCCTAGCGCTATCAGAACACAGCATCTGAGAAGTATTCATCTGCAGCAATTCAAAATGTAAGAAAGATTGTTTTTTTAATAATACTTGTTCGTAGCAACAAGGGGGCTAGTGTGAGTAAAGTAGCAGTAGTGACGGGAGGTACGCGAGGAATTGGTGAAACAATCAGTACTCACCTCAAAGACCTAGGCTACACCGTTATTGCAAATTACGTAAGCAATGATCAAGCAGCACAAGCATTTATGGATCGTACCGGTATCCCTGTTATTAAGTTTGATGTAAGCAACTTTGCAGCCACCCAAAAGGGTATCTCGCAGATCGAAGTAGACTTCGGCCCTACTGATGTCCTTATCAACAACGCAGGCATTACACGCGATAAAACCATGCACCGAATGGACGTCGAACAGTGGGACGCCGTCATTCAAACCAACCTTGCCTCTTGCTTCAATACCTGTAAGGCCGTGATCGAAAATATGCGTTCCAGGAATTTTGGTCGTATTGTCAATATTGGTTCAGTCAATGGGCAGTCAGGCCAATACGGCCAAGTCAATTACGCCGCTGCAAAATCCGGTATACAGGGCTTCACCAAAGCACTGGCGCTTGAAAGTGCGGCCAAAGGCATCACCGTCAACGCCATCACCCCGGGTTATGTTGACACCGATATGGTTCGCGCGTTACCTGAAGCCATCTTGGAAAAAATCACCGATAGTATTCCCGTTGGTCGACTGGGTACACCTAAAGATATTGCCCGAGCAGCGGCCTTCTTAGTCAGCGATGACGCTGGTTTTATCACCGGTTCTACACTCTCTGTTAACGGCGGCCAACACATGTACTAATCGACAGTCGATAATTATTGATTCGCTGACACCTAAGTACCTCAATACTTTGGGGGGCATTAATTGGGAGGAGGTAAGTTTGGTAAACCAGAGTGATCACTTCGAGCAGCTATTCAGCAGCCCCCTAGTGAAAGAAGTAGCTGAAGGTTTCTTAAACCTTCTGGATAATAGTCTCTCCCATGCCATGCGAAACCGGCACGACCGGTTAACCCCCAAGGCTATCCTCGAAAATCTGATTAAACAGTGGCGAGAGCAACCCGTACAAATGGATGCAGCTCAACTGATTAAGCTTCAGATGGATTTTATGGAAAATCAGCGGCAGCTTTGGCAACAAGTTGGCCAGGCTTTTTTTAAAAAACAGACCCTGTCTCAATTTACTGACGATGGCGAGCGCGACCCTCGTTTTCAGGGTAGTGACTGGAACACAGAGCCTGTGTTTTACTTCTTAAAACAAGCCTATCTGTTAAACGCAAAAATGCTGGAAGATCTCGTCGAGCAGTTTGAATTTAAAGATCCCCAATTCAAGCAACAAACGAAGTTCTTCACCCGTCAGTTTGTCAGTGCTCTTTCACCTGCGAACTTCGCATACAGTAACCCGGAAGTTTGCCGCGAAATCCTCAAAAGCAAGGGCTCCAACTTACTAAAAGGCATGGAAAATCTAGTTCGTGACCTCAAACAAAGCCCAGCCGATGCTTTGAATATTTTGCAAACGGATCTTGAGGCTTTTGAACTCGGTACAAATCTTGCCGCCACACCAGGTGAAGTGATCTACCAAAACGACCTGATGCAGTTAATTCAATACACTCCGGATACCAAAAAATGCTTACAGCGACCACTGTTGTTTGTGCCACCGTTTATCAACAAGTACTACATTCTTGACCTCGATCATAAAAAATCGATGGTGCACTGGCTCGTTAAACAGGGTTTCACCGTCTTTATGATTTCCTGGGTCAATCCATCGGCGCAAATGGCTGATAAGCAGTTTGACGATTACATGCTTCAAGGTCCGGTGGCAGCTCTTGATGCAGTGGAAGCTATCACTGGAGAGAATAAGATCAACACCGCTGGTTATTGCGTTGGTGGTATGCTGCTGGCCACTACGCAATCATACCTGCAAAATATTGGCGACGAACGTATCAACAGCATGACATTTTTCACGACCCTTCTCGACTACGATGAGCCAGGAGAAATAGGTAATTTTATCTCCGAACAAATATTATCCCATTTAGAAAAAGAGACTGGCACTCACGGTGTGCTGGATGGTCGTATTCTGGGTATGAGCTTTAGTCTTTTGCGTGAAAATAACCTCTACTGGCCATTTTATATTAACAACTATCTCAAAGGGGAAACACCCTCCGCATTTGACATCTTATACTGGAACAGCGATGCAACCAACCTGCCCGCCAATACCTTTAACTTCTATATTCGCAACGCCTATCTCAACAACTGCTTTGTTGAGGCCGGTAGCGTGATCCTCAATGAGGTACCCATCAATCTGTCTACGATAAATCTACCCACTTACTTTGTAGCCCCTAAAGCTGATCACATTGTTCTTTGGGAAAGCGCCTACCAAAGTGCTCGCCGTCTTGGCGACGGAATCAGCCGCCAGGCAGCCATGAAGCGCTTTATCTTAGCTGGCTCCGGCCATATTGCTGGCATTATCAACCCCGCTGAATCGGGTAAATACCCATACTGGGCCTGCGACAGCAGTGTCGGCAATGAAAGTTTACCGGAAGATCCCCACGCTTGGCTGAACGAGGCCACCAAGGTGGAGGGCTCCTGGTGGTGCGACTGGTATCGTTGGCTGGCAGGCCTTTCAGGTGACAAAGTCGATGCTCAGAAAGTTGGGATACATCCAGATTTTCCAGCGCTGGAACCCGCTCCTGGTAGCTATGTAAAAGTGCGGATTTAAAACAATATCAAGATTGATATCGCCTGTAATTATTGACCAATCAGTATTCTCATTAATGCCACGATCCATCATAATCGTGGTTTTTTATGCTGCGAATTTATCCTCCAACGGGATATTGAGGGAACCGCTACTTTGAAGTTACCTGCTCCCTTAATGTTTTCTTCAACCTTCACCATGTAGGAGCTGGCTTTGATCACAATCAAAAAGTATCCCAACCGACGATTGTACGACACATCTCAGAGTCAGTACGTTAATCTTGACTATGTAAAATTATTAACTCTGGAGCATATTGACTTTGCAGTAGTTGATTCTAAAACTGGCGATGACATCACCAAGAGCATTCTCCTGCAGATCATCAGTGAACAGGAGAGTAGTAACGAGCAATCATTGCTTACAGATACGTTGCTGAAACAACTGATTCGTTTTTACGGCGATGATATGCAAGTTTTTTTACGTCAATACCTGGAGCAGAGTCTGAACCACTTCCTCAAGCAACAGGATACGATGCAAGGCTTGCTTAAAAATATGATTGATGCTGGTCCTATCGGCATGATCAGTAAAATCATGGAACAAAACCTCGACACTTGGCAAAAATTCACCCACCAAGACTCAGATAATGAGGAAAAATAAGCCGATGAATTAGCGGGCGGTCCAGGCTCCATCCAACACTATTGTCTGCCCCGTCATATTTCGGCTCACTGGGTTCAACAAAAACAAAACGCTACCAGTAACCTCTTCCAACGAAATAAAACTTTGCTTCGGCATCGGGGCCAGCATAATCTTACTGATCACTTCATCTTCGCTGATACCGTAGTACTTAGCCTGGTCAGCAATCTGCTTTTCCACTAGCGGCGTTTTTACATAGGCTGGACAAATAGTGTTAATGGTGATGTCGTACTCGGCCACTTCTAACGCAATGGTTTTACTAAAACCGAGCAGACCGTGCTTCGCTGCGATATAGGCGCTCTTATAGGGTGATGCGATCAAACCGTGAATTGAGCCTATATTCACAATGCGCCCATATTTTTGTTCTTTCATCATTGGCAAAAAAGCGCGGGTCAACATGGCAGGTCCTACCAATAGCACATCGATAACCAGCTGCCATTTATCGACAGGAAATTCTTCCAACTTTGCCACATGCTGAATGCCCGCGTTATTGACCAACACATCAAGTCGAGTAAATTCTCCCTTGATGGTTTTTCTACAGGCATCGATACTTTCTTGATGGGTAACATCTAAATACAAAGTTGATGCACTACCGCCATGCTCACATATAGTTGCGACTATACTCTCTGCTGCCTTCAGGTCGATATCGCTGATCACTACATAAAAACCATCGCGGGCTAGCTCTCTGGCAATAGCAGCACCTATACCACTTGCCCCACCGGTCACCAGTGCGACAGGCCTATTCGCGTGTTGCTCACTCAAACTCATGAGTTTATTCCACCCTCAACTGTAATCGTGAATAAATTCAGTTACCAAAGGACGTACATACTTTCGAAACCTGGAGCCGCTGAAAATCCCATAGTGGCCAGCCCCCTCCTGCAAGTGATGACAGCGCATTGTCTCGGGTATGTTTTTACACAGAGCGTGCGCCGCTTGCGTTTGTCCTATGCCACAGACATCATCACTAGCACCTTCAACCGTCAGCAGAGCCGTATTATTGATCGCCCCAAAATTGACGGACTTACCATTGTAGGTGATGGAGTTGCGAGCCAACGCATTAGCTTTAAAAACACGTTCTATAGTTTCCAAATAAAATTCTGCGGGGATGTCTAATACGGCCATATATTCATCGTAGAAGGCTCGGAAACAATCAGCGTCTTCCTCATCGCCCTCAAGCAAGTTCTGAAAAAAACCCAGGTACTTAGAAATATGCATGTCAAGATTCATCGATAAAAAACCGCCCAACTGCAGGAAGCCTGGGTAGACTTCGCGTCCTTCACCGGGGTAACCTGGCGGCACCGTCATAATGGCAAATCCACGAAACCAATCCATACTGTGCTCTTGGGAATATTTATTAACACGGGTAGGATTTTTACTGACATCAATGGGGCCCGCCATTAGCGTCAAGGTTTTTGGTGTAGAGGTATTTTTTTCTTCCGCCATCACGGCAGTGGCAATCAGTGCCTGCACCGCTGGCTGACAGATGGCAACCAAATGAACGTCCTGACCAAGGAACTGAAGAAAATCGATCAGATAACTGACATGAAGGTCAAAGGTAAATGCTCCTTCATCTAAAGGTACTTCCCGAGCGTCTAACCAGTCAGTAACGTAGACCTCATGATCAGGCAAGAGTCCTTCCACCGTGCCCTTCAACAGCGTGGCGTGATGGCCTGACAACGGTGCTACCAGTAGGACCTTGTTTTTATCTTCCCTTCCTACTCGCTTGAAATGGACTAACTCGCAAAAGGATTTTGAGAGCACAACCTCCTCTCGGACGCGAACAGTTTTATCATTGATCAACACGCTATCAATATCAAAATCAAGCTTTTCATAACTCTTGGTCAGACGCATTGCAAACTCCAACGCAGCGTTGGTCGTTCGCCCAATGGGAGTATGACTGTATGGATTGAGTGGGTGGGTGCCAATATCCAGTATAAGGCCATATATATTGTGCATGGCGCTGGCACTTTTATTATAGAAATCGTATGCCTCGTATCTCATAGGTCACCCTTTATTAGACAGGCATAACAGCTTGAAGCCAGTTAAAAAGCCCTTCAGAGAAGAGCTACGGTGATCTTTACTACTTATTGGTAGCCGCTGAAGTTTTTGTCGTGGACTTGGCCGCTTTAGCCCTCACATCAACCGCCGCTTTATTGGCCTCAGTGAAAGCACTTTTCATCATTTCACCCACTTTTTCCTGGGCTTCAGACATGACTGCGTAGGTATTTTTTGCAGTGTTCACCATTTTTTCCTGCAGATTCTCAGTGTATTCCTTCTGAGCCTCCATGACTCCTGACATATCTTCATGACGCCCCAGAGACTGAGCAAAGCTAGCACTGTCTTTAACCATCCCTGTCAGCCAATCGGCTTGCTGCTTCATTAGCTGTTCGAATACCTTAAGATTCGTAGCAGCAGTAGTTTTGAGTGAAGCTTTGGAGGCTTTGGATGTCACATCAGCAACAGATTCCTTAGCTTCGGTGAAAGCGTCTTTCATCAATTCACCTACTTTTTCCTGAGCTTCAGTTATCACGGCATAGGTATCTTTCGCAGTGGTGACAATATTATCCTGCAGGCTCTCAACGTATGCTTTTTGAGCCTCCATAACTCCAGACACATCGTCAGGATGACCCGCAGACTGAGCATAATTAACATAGCCTTTGATCATTCGGGTTATTAGGCCTGTCTGCTTCTGCAACAACTGCTCACACACCTTGGCATTAATATCAACCAGCTCGCTCATTGGTTTCATGGATTTTTGATACTGCTCAGTGATCTGCTCAAACATAACATCTCTCCTGAAAATCTTTTATGCTGCAACGCAACAATAAACAATTAAATTGTTAAAAATACACGACTATTAGTCAACAACATATTCGCCGTAATCCAGCATTTTTGATACAAATAAGAAATAGTTCAGAAGCCACTTAGAATAAAGCATGCCCCTCCTAACACGCTCCCTAAAATGTCATTCCTTCCTTTTTTAAATAGGTCTTATTTCAGTTGCTCAATGGATGCCTAACCGCTGCCCCTTGTATACCCGAAGACCATAGGATCTTCGGGCTCATTATTAACTCACCAGGTAATCACTCGGCCCCACTGCCCAGCCTTACGTACCACCAACGACGACAACGGCAGATAAATCACCACCAGCAGCACCTTCAGCCAGGCAATGCCCCACACCTGCTGATGAAGTTTAGGGTTCTGCCAGAAGGCACCAAACAGAAACAAGGCACACACTGGCGTGAACACCACCTGAACCAGGCTGTTGGATAAAAACGCACGCAGCTCAAACCACTGCGGATTCATCCACCGGCGAAACAACTGGAAAAACCAGATATTGATGTTGTCCGTAATCCACAGGGCTACGGCCAGTTCAGCATACCAGCCTGTGGGTAATGGCCTATCGCTTCTTCAAATACCAGCGTTTCGTGGCTGAACCCGGTGTGATCAAACACTGGCAGCCATAGCGCCAGGGTCTGTATCCCCCATCCCAGCATCGACAGAGTCATTAATACCCACACTGTCGAGTTCAACAGTCGTCGTGCATTACGCCGACCGTATATTGATACGAGCCAACACTTTGCATCGCAAATTGTCTTAATATAGCGCCTCAGTTTTTGAGGTGCCCATGAGTAAGGTTGACGGACGTAAAGTTTCCCATGATTTGAGAGAAGCCATCCGCATTCAGGCTATCCAGAAATGGCTGGATGGAGCAAAAGTTCAGAGGCTCTCTAAAGAGTATGGTACAGATTCCTCATGTATTTACCGCTGGATCTCACGCTATCGTGCAGGCGGTATGGATGCCCTGAAAACGCGCCCGATAGCCCACAGTAAAAATTCAAAACTTATACCAATTGAATTTTCTAACTACTGTATAACTGCCCAATCACGGGAGCACAGACTGAACAGTCGACCAGCTTCGCTGCAAAGGTTATTCCAAGCTTCACAGCAACAATCTACAATATTTTCATAACCTGAAAATGCTTTGTTTGATAAGTCATGCTCCCGCATCCACTCCCATAGCCTTTCTGAGCTGTTTAACTCCGGTGCGAATGGT
>NZ_LUKQ02000130.1 GCF_001647025.1 Endozoicomonas atrinae | reverse complement strand
GCGTCATTCGTAAGGCGATCAAGAACCGGAAGATTTTTCGGACTGATGAGTCAGTCATGAAGGTAATCTATCTGGCCATGGAAAAAGCTTCCGAGAAATGGACCATGCCGATCAGGAACTGGAAAGCAGCCATGAACCGGTTTGAAATTATGTTTCCTGACCGGTTCAAGGAGTAATAGTTTTGGTGGCGTTTACACAGAATTATTTACAGGCTCACTCTTAATCATCAAACAAGGAGCTAAGAGTAGTCAAAAGACTAAGCTGTATTCTAAAAAGTATACGGTACCTGCACTAACAGCTTTAACAAATCCAGATCACGCTTAATAACATGATGAACGGCCTACACCCTAAAATGCAGGCCTTCGCTATCAGTCTAATTTTCGTCCCTTATTCGCCGCAATTCTTAACCGCAGTGCATTCAGTTTAATAAACCCTTCAGCATCCCCTTGGTTATAGGCACCGGCATCGTCCTCAAAGGTCGCAATGTTTTCATCAAACAACGAGTCGTCAGAGCGTCTACCAACTACAGAAACATTGCCCTTATACAGTTTCAGGCGCACTTCACCGTTCACAGGCTCCTGGCTTTCATCAATCATCTTCTGGAGCATTTCCCGCTCCGGTGACCACCAGTAACCGTTGTAGATCAGCTTGGCATAACGTGGCATCAGCTCATCTTTCAGGTGGGCCACTTCCCGATCCAGGGTAATGGACTCAATGGCACGGTGCGCCTTGAGCATAATGGTGCCTCCAGGCGTTTCATAACAGCCCCGGGACTTCATGCCGACGTAGCGGTTCTCAACAATATCTAGACGGCCAATACCGTTCTCACCACCAATCCGGTTCAGGAAGGCCAGCACCTGGGCTGGTGTCATCTCTTCCCCATCAATGGCAACAATATCACCCTTGCGATAGGTCAGGTTCAGGTAGGTTGGCACATCCGGCGCGGCTTCCGGAGAAACGGACCAGCGCCACATGTCTTCTTCCGGCTCCGCCCATGGGTCTTCCAGAATGCCGCCTTCATAGGAAATGTGCAGCAGGTTGGCGTCCATGGAG
The DNA here is from genome assembly GCF_001647025.1 of Endozoicomonas atrinae. GTDB lineage: Bacteria > Pseudomonadota > Gammaproteobacteria > Pseudomonadales > Endozoicomonadaceae > Endozoicomonas > Endozoicomonas atrinae. Next base: position 15,173 of record NZ_LUKQ02000130.1, on the reverse strand, counting down.
TAAGGTGATTTGCCTTTCTTACGCTCCACTTCAATACCGTGCTCATCACAGTAGGCCAGCAGCTTTTCCCGTGAGTTCAGGTCCCACTCACGCCAGGGCGCAATCACCTGAACGCCTGGTTTCAGTGCATAAGCACCCAGTTCGAAACGCACCTGGTCATTCCCTTTGCCGGTGGCACCGTGAGAGATGGCATCAGCACCGGTTTCATTGGCAATTTCAATCAGGCGCTTGGAAATAAGTGGTCTGGCAATGGAGGTACCCAGCAGGTATTCGCCTTCGTAAATGGTATTGGCACGGAACATGGGAAAGACGAAGTCACGGACGAACTCTTCGCGCAGATCGTCAATGTAGATCTCTTTAATACCAAGGGCTTCCGCCTTGGCCCGAGCTGGCTCGACCTCTTCACCCTGACCCAGATCCGCGGTAAAGGTGACGACTTCACACTCGTAAGTATCTTCCAGCCATTTTGCAATCACTGAGGTGTCCAGGCCGCCGGAATAGGCCAGAACGACTTTATTGATCTTTTTCATTGCTCAACTCCAACTACGTACCGCAACAGGAACCTGATAACAGGAAAGGATAAATATTCTTTTTTTGTGAATAATAATTCATAATTCGGGTTTCGCCAAGATGCCGTAACTCATTATTTGGCCAAACCTGAGGTCACTGTAGATAAAGCTTGGCGATCATATCATCAAAAAGGCGGAAATACGGGTTATACCTACCGTTTTTATGCATCTTTTCTCAGCTCCCCACTATCAAAATTTCCTTTTTTTCGCTAGGATGCCCATCCGGTTCAATCATATATAACCGGAACAGGTACCTTCCTAAGGCTCTGTTGTCATAAGGTTGCTGGCTCAGCTCAAACCAGAGCTCTCGTGACTAGGCGCAAGAACGCAGGAATGCGTCAGTCTTTTAAGTTCTTGCAACAACGTCAGGAGCGCTGTGGTTTGAACCCGAAGGCGGGACGCGTAGTCTGACTCGTATAGCCACCTTCCAGCTGCGTTGGACTGGTTTGATGTAGCACCACTACATCAGCGCCAGCCCGCCTTGTGGAAACCGGCTATACGAGCCACTGACCCTGCAAACTTATGACAACAGAGCCTTTATGAGCCAAATACTGACCATTACCCGCCCTGATGACTGGCACCTCCACCTTCGTGATGGCAATGTGCTGAGTGAAACGGTTGCAGCAACCGCCAGAACCTTTGGCCGGGCGATTATTATGCCCAACCTGGTACCACCGGTAACGGATGCCGATCTGGCCAGCCAGTACAAAGCTCGCATTGTCGAGAACACACCGGCTGACTCGGCATTTCAACCTTTGATGACGCTGTATCTCACCGATAAAACGTCCCGTGAAACCATTCTGAATGCCCATAACCGGGGCGACGTGGTCGCGCTCAAACTCTACCCTGCTGGCGCCACCACCAATTCGGATTCCGGTGTAACTGATCTCAACAATATTTATGAAGCCCTGGAGGCTATGGCGGAATGTGGCCTCCCTCTGCTGGTGCATGGTGAGGTTACCGACGCAGAGATTGATATCTTTGACCGGGAAAAGGCATTTATTGACCGCCACCTGGTTAAACTGGTAGAACGCTTCCCAACCCTGAAGATCATCATGGAGCACATCACCACGGCTGATGCAGCCCAGTTCGTCAGTGAAGGGGGAGAAAACCTGGGCGCGACCATCACTGCCCATCATTTGTTGTATAATCGCAACCATATGCTGGTTGGTGGCATCAAACCCCACTATTACTGCCTGCCAATTCTCAAGAGAAACCTGCATCAGCAGGCACTGCTTGAGGCCGCAGTAAGCGGCAATCGTCGCTTCTTCCTGGGAACCGACTCTGCTCCGCATGCCATTGGCGCCAAAGAGTCCTCCTGTGGTTGTGCCGGCTGCTACACAGCACCCGCAGCGATTGAACTTTATGCAGAGGCCTTTGACATGATGGGCGCCCTGGATAAACTGGAAGCCTTTGCCAGCTTCAATGGTCCCGATTTCTATGGCCTGCCCAGGAACCAGGACACCATTACCCTGGTGAAAGAAGACTGGACCATGCCAGAATCCATTGCATTCGGTGACAACCGGGTGAAACCTCTGAGAGCCGGTGAAACCATATCCTGGCGCCTCAAACCATAGCCATGTGCTGAGCTCAAAACAGCCATGAGCGGAGGAAAAATACCGCTGTTACTGCCCCCATGAACATGGTTGCAACCCGCGGTATTTTTTACAGTAAAGAGTTAAGGAGAAGCCTTTGAGGGCCGATGACAGCCACTCCATGGCCAACAGATTCCGCGGCTTTCTGCCCGTGGTAATTGATGTGGAAACCGGCGGCTTTAATGCCGCCACGGATGCACTGCTGGAAATTGCAGCCACCGTTATCGAAATGGATGAGCACGGTTTTATCCATCCGGGGCATTCTGAGTCATACCATATCAAGCCATTCGAAGGCGCCAATATTGAACAGGCTGCTATCGATTTTATTGGTATTGACCCCTTCCACCCGCTGCGAATTGCCATGGCGGAAGAGGATGCCATCAACAAGATTTTCCGATCCGTCCGTAAAGCGGTAAAAAGCCAGGGATGCAACCGGGCTGTGCTGGTTGGGCATAATGCGGCGTTCGATCTGGGGTTTGTCATGGCTGCGGCTGAGCGCTGCGATGTAAAACGGAATCCATTCCATCCATTCTCCTGCTTTGACACCGCTACGCTGGCCGGCTTGGCCTACGGCCAAACGGTGCTGGCCAAAGCCTGTATCGAAGCAGATATTGATTTTGATAAGTCAGAGGCTCACTCCGCCCGGTACGATACGGAAAAAACCGCTGATCTATTCTGTACCATTGTGAACCGCTGGAAAGACCTGGGTGGCTGGCTCTAGCCTGGTAAAGCTCCTCCCATGCCATGAAGCCTGAGTAAAGGTCGCACAAGTATTTAAACCACGAAGGGCACAGAGAACTCAAAGTTTATGAAAAGAATACTTTGTATTCTCTGTGCCCTTCGTGGTTATAAAAAGTGCTTTTTAATTGTCGTTTACGACAATTTCACCTTCCGTGGCAGCGAGAGCTTTATACCGCTTCCCTTCGATTAACCTGCTCAAGATCCAGCAGGAACTGCTTCATCTCAACTCCATAGGCATAGCCGGTCAGCTTACCGTTTTTCCCGATCACCCGGTGACAGGGCACAATGATTGCAACCGGGTTAGCCCCATTGGCAGCACCCACTGCCCTGACCGCTTTAGGTCGGCTGATACTGCTGGCGATGTCCTGATAAGAGCAGCTTTTCCCATAGCCAATCTGCTGCAGCTCTTGCCATACCTGCCGCTGAAAGTCAGTACCACGAAGATCCAGCGCAACCGTGAATTGCATCAGCTCTCCACGAAAGTAAGCTTCCAGTTCCTTTGCCCCCTGCTCAAGATGGCTATCGATAGCCGCTTTGACGGAACCGGTTATTTCATTGCCGTTTTTGAGTTGACCAGCCTCTTCGTTCCTATCTTTTGCCAGCAGCACTGAATAAATACCATCGACAGATGCAGACAGCTCCAATATACCGACAGGCGAGTTGATCAACGCTCTCCCTAATGGAGTAGATTTAACCAAACAATAAGTATCAGCGCCCATAAATCACCTCGCACTTAATAGCTGAACTCAGCTTCGGTAGGAAATCGAAGGTTGTCATCGTACACAGCCAGGCTCTATTGCTGCAAAGTGAATTTATACGTTTACCAGCCGATTAGAAATACGCAAGCGAGGAAAAACACTATGGTAGCAGGCAGAAAAATCCCACCTGAAATGAATCCCCCCCCTCTAAACACTACTAACCCTCCACTGCATAACAGTAACCAGCAGAATAAAGTGAAAAGAGTTAAGGGAAAAAGAGTCAGCCATTTTGTTTCTTTCAAAGGCTTTGTTGCGGGTATTAAGCGTATCTTTTCCTTTGTAATACTTTTAAAGAATATTCGAAGCCGAAGAATCAATCACCTGCAACAGGTAATTGCGCTGCCATCAACAACCAGATCCAGAGCTGTGGATCAGTCCATAGGCAATATGGTCTTAGCCGTTATTCGTGGTGATTTTAACGAAATAGAGCAACAAAAAAACTTATTCAGGAAACAGATAAACCAAGATGCCATTGAACAAGGAAAGGGATCAAGGGTAGGATCCGACGAAACGAGACTGCTTTTTATCGCATGGGCTGAGTCAATTAAAACAACGCCATCAGGTAAACAGGTCAGGAAACTGCTGAAATCTCACCATGCCCGACTTCATAGAAATGCCATGGCATTTATATCATTATACGGTGGCGTTCACGACTTCACGCCTTACCAGGCGGATATTGTCAGCAGTTATAACTTATTAATGCGCTGCCTGATTGATGTATTAATGCCCAGTAACAAAGACACACGGTATATAACGGATTCCCTGGAAAAAGAGGAATGTAACCCTTCCCCTCACACGCAGGCGCTTCTCAAGGAAATATTGGCTGCCCACCCCGTCCAACCTCCTGCACGAAAAAGTGCAGCAGGAGGCGGCTGACCCAGGCTTTACAGTGCGTACAATCGCACCAGGTACTCAGCAACGGAGTGGTCATCACAGTGACCAATACGCTCAAACCCAGGCAGACTGTTCACCAGCGATGGGTCAGCATTTCCCATCACCACACCTTTACCGACACTGGACAGCATCTCAAAGTCATTCATACCATCACCAAAAGCGATAGCATCCTGCAGGCCATAGCCTTTCAGCTTGAGAACCTCTTCCAGTGCCGTCCCCTTACACACTCCCGGCGCCATGATTTCAAAGCACTCAGGCAGTGAGTAGGTCATATAAAGCTGGTCACCATAAAGTTCACGGGCCTGGTCAGACAATGGCAATAAGTCAGCGTGCGACTCGGCGGCAAAAAAGACCTTCTGGATGGCACTGGTCTCAATAGAATCAAAATCAGCCATATGATAGGTAAAGCCACTCTCTTTGCTGAAAGCATTGAGGTCTTCGTGCTCAACCTCCACCAGCCACTGTTCACCTTTATAAACGTTGGTATGAACCTTATCTTCAAAAGGCTTTCTCAGCGACAGAAGTGGATGAACCAGCTCAGGAGTAATATCATGCTGGATGATCAGCTCACCTTTCGGGTTGTGAACTCTGGCACCATTACTGGTGATCAGATACATATCCACACCAAGCTGCGCTCTTATTCTTTCAACATCCTGAAAGTGGCGACCAGTGGCAAATATAAATTTAATACCTTTCTCACTCAGGTGCTGAATGACTTCGCGGGTTCTGGGAGAAAGTTCATGCTGTTTATTGAGCAGAGTCCCATCAAGATCGGATACAACCACTGGATACATAATTACCTCTTGCAAATCCTATTGCAGATTTTACAAAACAGAGGAAGAGTATCCTGAAGTCACAGGAAGTAGCAGGCAGTCAATCTCTTCCCTTGAAAAAGATACTGCTAACGTAAAGGCTGGGGGAAATTCGTTCAATCAGTAGTTTTCTCAGTAGACTGAGAATTTACAAAGCCTTTATCCACTCCATTTGATAAAGGCTTTGCCTATTGTCAGGAGAACGCCAGCTCTCCATCCTGAACAATTACCTTAATAGTGTCGCCAGGCTTATACTTGCCGGACAGAATGGCTTCAGCCAACGGGTTTTCGATACTCCGCTGAATAGCCCGCTTCAATGGTCGCGCACCATAAACCGGATCAAAGCCCACTTCGGCCAGCTGATTCATTGCCTCATCAGAAAGCTCCAGCCGGAGGTTATTGTCCGCCAGTCTGCGATCCAGGTTAGCCAGCTGTATTTTGGCGATGGATTTAATTTGACTGGCACCCAGTGGATGGAACACCACCACCTCATCAATCCGGTTAACAAACTCGGGCCGGAAGTGCGTTCCTACCACTTCGATCAGGGTATTCTTCAATTCCTCAAAATCCGTTTCACCCGTCTCTTTATCCTGGAAAGTCTGAATAAGGTCAGATCCCAGGTTTGAAGTCATGACAATAACGGTATTTTTAAAGTCTACGGTTCTCCCCTGACCATCTGTCAGACGACCATCTTCCAATACCTGAAGAAGGATATTAAAGACATCCGGATGTGCTTTCTCAACTTCATCCATTAACACCAGGGAGTATGGCTTACGACGCACAGCTTCGGTCAGATAGCCACCTTCCTCATAACCCACATACCCTGGAGGCGCTCCGAGCAGACGGGACACCGAATGTTTCTCCATAAACTCCGACATGTCGATACGGACGATGGCATCTTCCGTATCAAACAGAAACTCGGCCAGCGCTTTACACAGCTCAGTCTTACCGACACCGGTTGGGCCAAGGAACATGAATGAGCCGTTGGGACGGTTTGGATCGGCCAGCCCGGCCCGGGAGCGCCGTACAGCATTAGACACCGCCACCACAGCCTCATCCTGACCAACCACCCGCTTATGGAGCGAATCTTCCATACGCAGCAGTTTTTCTTTCTCTCCTTCCAGCATCTTGGCCACAGGAATGCCCGTCCATTTGGACACAACTTCGGCAATCTCTTCTTCCGTTACCCGGTTTCGCAGCAGCTGATGCTCTCCAGTTTCCAGGGCATCCGCCTGTGCCAGCTGTTTATCGAGTTCCGGCAGGGTGCCATACTGAATTTCGGACATTTTGGTCAAATCACCTGCCCGTCTGGCTGCCTCCAGTTCAATCAGCAGTTTTTCTTTTTCTTCGCGAAGCTTCTGCCCGCCCTGCAGCTGGGCTTTTTCCGCTTTCCAGACATCTTCCATGTCGGAATACTCTCTCTCCAGCTCACCAACCTGATCATTCAGTTTGGCCAGACGCTCCTTGGACGCTTCATCGTCTTCTTTCTTAAGGGCTTCCTGTTCTATTTTGAGCTGAATGAGGCGGCGTTCCAGTCGATCCATGGCTTCTGGCTTGGAGTCCATTTCCATGCGAATACGACTGGCTGCCTCATCAATCAGGTCAATCGCCTTATCCGGCAGTTGTCGATCAGTGATATAGCGCTGAGACAGTTTGACCGCGGCAATAATTGCTGGATCAGTGATATCAACACCATGATGTGCCTCATAACGTTCTTTCAGGCCACGGAGAATAGCGATGGCATCTTCTTCAGTTGGCTCATCCACAAGCACCTTCTGGAAGCGCCTTTCAAGAGCTGCGTCTTTCTCAATGTATTGACGATACTCGTCCAGGGTTGTAGCCCCAACACAGTGCAGTTCCCCCCTGGCCAGTGCAGGTTTCAGCATATTACCGGCATCCATGGCGCCATCAGCCTTACCGGCTCCCACCATGGTGTGAATTTCATCAATAAAGAGAATAATCTGACCTTCCTGCTTGGCCAGGTCATTCAATACCGACTTCAATCGCTCCTCAAACTCGCCTCTGAACTTGGCACCAGCGATCAACGACCCCATATCCAGCGACAGCAGCCGCTTCCCTTTCAAACCTTCCGGCACTTCACCGTTGACAATCCGCTGAGCAAGGCCTTCAACAATCGCCGTTTTACCAACACCCGGCTCACCAATAATAACCGGATTATTTTTCGTTCTCCGCTGCAGAACCTGGACCGTGCGCCGGATTTCATCATCCCGGCCAATGACTGGATCAAGCTTGCCCTCTTCTGCCCGTTCTGTCAGATCAATGGTGTATTTACTCAGGGAGTTGCGATTATCTTCTGCGTTCGGGTCATTAATGGCGTCACCACCACGAATGTTTTTAATGGCATTTTCCAGTGCTTTCTTGCTGACCCCCTGACTGCCGAGTAATTTTCCAAGCGAGCCACTGTCTTCCATCATGACCAGCAGCATGGTTTCACTGGAGATAAACTGATCCCCTGACTGCTGTGCTTTTTTGTCAGCAAGGTTCAACATTCGATAGAGTGCCTGGGAGGTCTGGATATCACCGGTCGGCGATGACACCTGAGGCAGCTGATCCAGCATGCCGGTCAGCTCACCTCGAAGGGTGTTTACATCAAAACCAACCTGCATCAGCAGAGGCTTGACTGAGCCCCCTTTCTGGTCGATCAGTGCCAGCAGCAAATGTACCGGTTCAATCTGGCTGTTATCTTTGCCGATTGCCAGAGACTGAGCATCAGCCAGAGCTGACTGGAACTTGCTGGTCAGTCGATCCATTCTCATAAGAAGTCTCTCCGAATAACGGTGCTATGTCTTTTATATTGTGGCAGGCAACCATATTTCAAGATGAAAAAATATTGCCCCATAATCACCATTCACCTCTTTTTCCTGACGTATTACCGCCTTGTACAGATCTGGGCCGTACAAGAGATACCACCACTGAGCCCGATATCAACATAACAACCCGGTAAATAGATCCCGTCTTACGGCTCATACCTGTATCAATAAAATTGAACTTTACTCGCCCGTTCTTATCAAAAAAACTCAATAAGTTATTAAAAACTCAGTTCTGGCTTATGATTAGCAATACGACAGCTGCAAAAACCCCACTCCCTCCTGAAGACAGCATTAGGTTAGATAGGCCAGCAAGCCCTCCCTCAACAAAGGCAAATATCCGCCGAAGCACCCCCGAACCAGAAGTCTCTGTGGTGACGCAGCCTCTGCATTCTCGAAATACCCCTGATACATCGGTGCAAGGCAGAAACACAGAAGTATCCAATACCTCCGGCCACCAGCTGAGAATGAATGGCAATGTGAGTAAAGCCACTGCCGCAACGCCTGAACAGAGTACACAAGAAAGCCCCCTGGCGTGGTTTAGGAGTCAGCAGGGCAAATCAATTGAAAAACCAGAGCAAGCTCAACAATTACTCGAGCCACAAAAGCAAATTGCTCAGGAAGCATTAGCCCTTCTGGATCACATTGATGCGCCCGAAGCCAGCACTTTATCGACTTGGGTACATCAGTTTCACTACTACCATCACAAAATATCTAACACGCCCCTGGAAACAAAAACTGAAGTATTCGTTAAAGAACAATCAGATTTCTATTGCCGAGTGCATGAGAGCTCAGAGCTTACTGAAGAGCAAAAGTTAGGGTTTGAGTTTTTACTGGGATTGGTACGTTTCCAGATCGCAGCAGAGATAGACCTAAAATTTGCCATTTTTCTTCGTGACAAGTGTGAGCTGACAGAATTCCAGCATTTAGGGCTCGAAGAAATGGAGGAGCAAGTTCATTCAGAAACACGCTTTTTCAAACGACTGGCTCGTGCTTCAGAGGCCTCTGAAAAAGCTATTGATGTCATCACCAAAGTTTTCGGCACTGAAAAACCACAACAGTCATACTGGCAGGCTGCAAAAGACTTTTATGCAGAAAATACTGAACTTGAGCGACTTGCGAAAGCCCTGATATCAATCCACTACGAACCAGAAAATACGGGTTTTCTGGGAATAGCGCAACACCTTCACTGGAATGGATTTGGTGGCGATGGAAAATACCTGACACATGAAAAATTAAAAGCCATGAAAAATCAGGCATTCAATTATCATGGAAACCAAACAGCCAATGCGTCGTGTCCACACTTTACCCAGCGTCTGGAAATCTTTGGTCGGGGGCTAAAAGAACTCATGACATTCGCTTCCAAGGCAACCACTAACGCTTTAACAGCTTGTCAGGACTCGGCGGTTACAACGGATAGTGAAAACAGGACTGCTCATCATCAAGACCGTACCTTCTATATTTATGACCTGTGCACCGGGCCAAAATTCGCTGCTGTTGCCACTACGGCAGCCGCCCTTCAGCAACAAGGTCATAAAGTGGCGTTGACCTTATCGGATGTTGATGGCAGTAATTTAAAAGCCCTTGTTGATAGAAAGAATAAAGCAGCTGACGGGCTTATTGAAGATGTTCGCTACGAGGACCTGAACCTGCCTCTGGAACCACCAGAGAGTGATCTGGATAAGTATGACCTGGTGTCAGCCTCTTTAGGCTTGCATCAGTTACCCGATCACAGGCAAAAATCGTGTATCCAGCATTTTACCAGAGTGGCTAAACCCGGTGGCTTCATCTCCATTCCCCATGTTAATGAACTTGCACACACACAATTAATGCTGATCCCTGCCAATATTGTGGATCGTGAAAGCTTCGTTCCCGATGAGATACTGTTGAACTTTGCTGAACTGGCGGTTCGTCATGGCACTGGTGGCAGTTTTAAAGTCCCTTACCCACTGAGAGGCGTGACCACTCACAGCCCTGAAAACAGCGATAAAGAAAACCTCTATGGCTATACCATGTACGTGGTTGTGGAGTTAACGGGAGAGCAACTGTCAGGGCTGCAAGAGCATTGGGATCAGGCTGAGTATTCACAAGCCAATCAATTGATCAGTAGTTGTACAAATATTGATATTGATGAGCTTGAGCAGCAAATTTATAAAGGGGCTGCAGAAACCAGCCCCCAATAGAATAGCTAGGCGACATACAGCAGCAAGCAACTGCTTCGCCTCCTATTGAATCATTTAAACCTGGTGATCTGAACAGGGGTTCAGGCTTCCAGCCAGATCAACGATGCCATCCTGCCCGACTCTTTTCCATCCCGGCGGTAAGAATAGAAGAGATCAGACTGGTCATAAGAGCAGAACTCACCACCGTATACATGGCTAACGCCAAGTCTGTTCAGCCGCCTGCGTGCCAGTGAATACAGATCTGCAAACCAGCGATCCCCCTTGCCGGGAATAAATGCTTCAGAGCAATTCATATCTTCCGCCAGGAACTGTTCTCTGACTTCTGGCCCAATCTCAAAATGATGCTGACTAATCGCTGGCCCAAACCAGGCTATGATCGTATCTGCTGGTACGTTCATCGATCTGACCGTCGCTTCCAGAACCCCGGCTACCAAGCCTTTCCAACCCGCATGAGCCGCAGCAACCACAGTTCCCTCCTGATTACAGAACAGAACCGGCAAACAGTCCGCCGTTAACACAGCACAGGCCAGTCCTGGCTTGCGGGAAACCGACGCATCTGCCTCAGCTTCCTGACCATCAACATCCGTATCCGCAACGTCTATACCATGCACCTGTTTTAACCACAGCGGGGATGAGGTCAGATCAAGATCCTGCTGAAGCAGCTGTCGATTTGCCCGAACGCTTTCCTGATCATCACCCGAGTAAAGCCCAAGGTTGAAGCTGGAAAAACCAGCTTCACTCACCCCACCATTTCGGGATGTCACCAATGCCTTAACACCATCGGGCGCAGGCCAGTCAGCCCAGAGATAGCGTTCACTGCTCACTCAAGTTCTCCTTATGGTCTCAATCAGAGGCAGGCTCATTTTCAGCTAGGCTGTCCAGCAACATCTGGAAATCATCAGTCAAAGGCACTTCCCACTCCATGTATTCACCCGTTACCGGGTGGATAAGGCCCAACTGGCGGGCATGAAGGGCCTGGCGCCGAAATGCCCTCAGAACTTTTTCCAGCTCAGCCGGACATGACTTGGGCAGCTTAAGGCCACCGCCGTAAAGATCATCCCCCACCAGAGGGAAGTGCTGATGGCTCATATGCACACGAATCTGATGCGTTCTGCCCGTTTGCAGGTTAAGTCGGATATGCGTATGCGCTTTATAACGCTTCACTACCCGATAGTGGGTAACAGAAGGCTTTCCACCCCGAACGACGGCCATCTTCAAACGGTTCTGGGGGTGTCGACCTATTGGTGCATCAACCACGCCCCCACCTGTCATTACGCCGCGCACAACGGCCTCATATTCACGATGAACCGTACGATCCTGCAACTGTGCAACAAGGTCTGTATGCGCTGCCAGAGAACGGGCAACGACCATAAGACCCGTCGTGTCCTTATCCAGCCGGTGTACAATCCCAGCCCTTGGCAAGGTTGCATTGTCCGGGTAGTGATGCAGCAGAGCATTCAGCAGCGTCCCGGTATAGTTTCCCGCCGCAGGATGAACAACCAGACCGGCAGGCTTATTGATCACAATGATATCGTTATCTTCATAAACAACATCAAGTGGGATATTTTCCGGCTCCCATTGTCCTTCCGGCTGAACCTCAACCAACAGCGACAGCTTTTCTCCGCCATAGAGTTTTTCTTTGGGTTTACGGGTCTCGCCATCAACCACCAGAAAACCGTCACGAATCCAGTCCTGCAGACGGGCTCTGGAAAACTCCGGAAAACAGGCCGCAGCTACCTGATCAAATCGACGACCACCCTGATCATCAGGCACCGTGACACTTTGTTTAATAACTTCGCCCATTCAGCAACACTCAATTCAGAAATCTACTTACAGTACCGACAACTCAAACAGTACATGGCTGTAACAAAGACACCGGAAAATCTTGTCTTTTCGTTTTCCGGCATACTATGTTTAAATGCAGGTTTGAATAAGTCTTTTTATCGGTTCGAAGAGTTTATCACAAGAAGTCTCTGAGGCCTGAGTGGTTGTGGAGAGCAACAGAAAATGATGCGCCTTTATCACAGCATTTTTAACGCTGTGGTAAGTTACACCATTCCTGGCTAGCTTCAGCTACTTTATTCTTCGGCAGCCTCTGATATGCGCAGAGCACGGAGAGAGTACGGAAACCAATCAATACCATGACAATCTTGACTGAAAAGTTGACTGCAAAATTTCCCCGGTTGCTGCCCTCGTTTGTGACGAGATCCATTTTGATGGTGTTTGCAGCCATCATTCTGGCTGGTTGTGCATCAACCGACGATAAAGAGCAACTCCCGGAATCCCTCTCTGAGGCCGAGCTTTATCAGCTGTCCAGCAAGGCCATTGATGACGGCCGATACTCTGAAGCCATTAAATCGCTGAGAACCCTTGAGTCCCGCTACCCTTTTGGAGCATTTGCCGAACAGGCACAGCTGGATATCATTTACGCCTACTTCAAAAATGCCGAGCCTGAAGCATCCAAAGCGGCAGCTGACCGTTTTATCCGGCTGCACCCACAGCACCCTGATGCAGACTACGCCTATTACATGAAAGGGCTGGCGTCCAACACGGCGTCCATGGGTCTGCTGGAACGATACCTCCCGATGGATCTGACCCGTCGTGATCCTGGTCAGGCCCGGGTATCGTTTAATGAGTTTTCTGAATTACTGAGCCGCTACCCTGATAGCAAATACGGGCCTGATGCCCGCCAGCGAATGATTGCCCTTCGTAACCGGCTGGCAGAATATGAAATTCATGCCGCTAACTATTATCTGAAACGCAAGGCCTATGTCGCTGCGGTCAACCGTGGGCGCTATGTTGTCGAAAATATGCAGCAAACACCCGCCGTTCCCGAAGCACTGGCCATTATGGTAGAAGGTTATCAACACCTGGAGCTGCCAGAGCCCGCCGGTGAAGCCCTGGAGGTATTGAGACTGAACTACCCGAACCACCCGGCACTGGACAAGAACGGCAATTTTGTTGGTTACAAGGTGTTTGAAGACGTGGATCCATCGATCTGGAGCACGCTTACCTTCGGTTTATTAGGCAGCTCCAAGCCCAAGATTCAGGATGCGCCTCCCCCACAGCCACCTGAAATAAACTGACTGCCCTGGGCATTTCCCAACTGGTGATGCCCATCAGCTTAGGATCGATTCTTTAAACTGGCCACATAGAATCATATATACCCAAAGGGTTTGACGTTGTTACGCGGTGACAAGAGAGCAAACCACCCGGAGCTTACATGTAATAGGTGACCGGATCGGGCTGACGCTCGCGTGAGCAATCGCAGCCCACAAAATAGCAACTGCAAAGGCTGCGGGTATAATCAGCTGTCTCAAAAATGCCCCGAGGCGATGGGTATAACTTTTTTCAAAGCGATCTGGTTTCAAGTATGTCCAAAACCGTTAAATGCCCACAGTGCGGAAAAGCCGTGAAGTGGGTTCCCGAAAGTAAGTACCGCCCTTTTTGCTCAGAGCGCTGCAAACTGATTGACTTTGGTGCCTGGGCAAAAGAAGAACATACCATTCCTGGTGACCCGGCCTTTGATGACCTTATGTCCCAGGAGCTTGATGACCTGCCCACCCGACATTAAGCAGTCATGCCATGTCCGCGCCAGTAATGGCTAATAACCTGAAACCCAGCTTGCAGAGAAGCGCCGCTCAAAGGCCAGTCAAGATGACTCTGTAAATACCTGATCATATGAAATCGAATAACTCTGGCTTAGTGGTTAGTTATACCAATTAAACTTTCTAAACCCGTTATGAGCATGATGGGCGGGAGTGTAAGACAATCCCCTGAAGGGCATAAAGGCAAAGTGACAAGTCATAGCCGTAGCTATGGCGAGGAGGTTCAACACAGGAATACGCTTCAGGCCGTTAGCGCAATAGGGAGTTAGAAAGTGAAATTGGTATTACTATGCAAGGCTCAGTGGAGTGAGCATAGCCGTAGCTATGAGATCGTAGCGGTAACACTCTGCACATCTGCATGGATGCAGGAGTTAGAGTAACGCATGGAGCAGTTGCCGGGAGTGGCTGACCACTGAATCAGAAAATAGGATTTCATATGGTTGGGTACTTATACCCAATGGATTTCAGGTTGCTATGCGGCGATAAATGAGCGAAGCCATGGGAGCATAGAAACACTATGTGACCATGCCGGGCTGGCTTTCCTGTGATCGAGTGCAGCCAACAAAGTAGCAACTGAAAGGCAACGGGTATATAGGTTACAGGAAATACTATGAACCATAGTGGGGGATAAATCGATATAACGGCAGGAACAGTTTCAGGGTGTAACTCAAACACCACATCAATGCCCTCACCCCCACAGATCGCGAGTACTCAAAAAGAATTACGTATGGATGCAAAAAAAAACCGGGGTTACCCCCGGTTCGTGGTGTTGCTTTTTTCAGGCCTTACCGCCTTACTCAAGCAAACAACAGTTTTAAATTAAACTTTAGTTCCTGGTACAACACCATTCTTACCTACAACTGTCCAATCTTGAGCATCTGGAGATGTAGCCGGAGAAACTGCTGGAACCCCTCTAGCTGCTGGCTGTCCTAGGCCTTGTAACTGGAGGAAATGGGGTGTCTTGGCAGCAAGTTTATACCAATTGAATTTTCTAACTACTGTATAACTGCCCAATCACGGGAGCACAGACTGAACAGTCGACCAGCTTCGCTGCAAAGGTTATTCCAAGCTTCACAGCAACAATCTACAATATTTTCATAACCTGAAAATGCTTTGTTTGATAAGTCATGCTCCCGCATCCACTCCCATAGCCTTTCTGAGCTGTTTAACTCCGGTGCGAATGGT
>NZ_LUKQ02000013.1 GCF_001647025.1 Endozoicomonas atrinae | reverse complement strand
GATCATCCTGAGTTTTAATCTGACTGGCTATTTGATCTACCAGTTTTTCGTTGATTTCAACGCTCATTGTTATTCTCCATTTTGGAGTATTAACGACAAGCGTTTACACAATTTAAATTACATTCCCGAAGAATCGCTTTTATCATTGTGTGCTGAAGTTTTCTTCTTTTTTAAACGTCTCCAGCTTATTCTGTTTCTTACAAAATAACCCTTGATAACGTAGATATCTCTTTTGGTAAGTAAAGTATCAGGAACCCTGCTTCTGCTCAGAAAAAGATACCTTCTCACTTCGTTATTTTCACATTTCTTTATTTCTTCAAGGATTCGTTTTACTGTACAAGCTCTATAGGGCTCCTGAAAATTTATTTTTTTTGAAAAGAATAAGTTATTAATCAAGTGATATCTAACAGCCTGCATGAGCTTGCGATTGGATAATTCATTAGCCCTGAAAAGCCTTCTACCTCGTTTAAATAGCTTTCGCTGTTTCTTTGTCAGCTGCTCATCATAGGTTTTTTTGTTCAATTTCTTCTTTAAATCCTGAAGGTCAATTAACTCCCGCCCTTTAACCTTATTTTCACACTTATCCAGAAGAGGCTCACCAATCAGCTTAAATTTGAAAGCACAGATCAAATCAATATCGTTCAGTTCTTTTCTGCTCCATATCTGGCGAAAAGTATTGAGCAAATTAATACTTCGGTCAGAGAATTTACTATGATCAGAAAAGCCATTAAGCCCTTTGGCATTTCGTATTAATGTCTGTGTAACTGAGCTATCCCCCATAATTCCTGAAGGGCGTGCTCACACAATGACAGGCTTTGAAATAAGCACAGCAGAAGGCTGACCTGATAATCCAGAGCGGTTAATGTTTGAAATAGTAACTGATCCATCAGCCATAACACTTCCTGTGACCTTAAATAGACATACTTTCAGGTTACAGGGATTTTTTTCCATGTACAGCTGATGTCAGTCAAACTGACGGAACTGTTAGTCACTCTTTCGTAGCAAAAAGTCTAATACCATCAGAAAGCAGGAGCGGAAAAATTTCCGCCCCTTTTAATAGTTAACGCTGTGGAGCAGGTAGCAGGTTGATTTCTACACGGCGGTTCTTGGACCGACCTTCAACCGTTTTATTGCTGGCAATCGGGTCTGCAGAACCCCGGCCATAGGCAGCAATGCGGTCGCCGCTGACGCCCTGAAAAGCAATATAGTTAGCAACACTGTCAGCACGGTCCTGAGACAGGGGTACATTAATCTTATCTCCCCCAGTACTGTCGGTATAACCCACCACTTCAATCACGTTACGGTCATACTCCTTGAAGACTTTCGAAACAGAACCAAGCACTGGGTAGAAAGCAGACTTGATATCAGACTTGCTTGAATCGAACGTGATATTGGATGGCATGATCAGCTTCAGTTCATCGCCCTGACGGTATACCTGCACACCGGTTCCCTGCAGCTCAGCCCTCAGTACTGTTTCCTGTCGATCCAGATAGTGGCCATAACCAGCACCTGCAGCACCACCAATAATGGCTCCTTTCAGGGCACCATCACCACCATCAGCAATAGCACCAATGGCAGCCCCCGCCAGAACACCACCAAGGCCATATTTTGTTGACTTGCTGGCCTGTTGTTCACCCGTGTAAGGGTTGGTTGTCTGACAGCCTGCAAGCAGTACCCCCATCAACAGGGTTGCGACGGCAAATAACTTTTTCAATTGCATAATGATCTTCCTTAGCAAATCAGCTTAGAACTTTCTATCAGCTCAAGGCTGCTTAGCCGCGAATAATACTATTTTCCCGGATTTCTTCACCTATTGTGGTATCAGGGCCATGTCCAGCAACCACAACAGCTTCTTCGTCCAGAGTATAGAGCCTTTGTTTGATCGAACGCTCAATGGCTTTGTAATCACCGCCCCACAAATCCGTTCGTCCAATAGACCTGCGGAACAGCGTATCTCCTGCGATTAACAGCTTTGGCTTTTCAAACCAGAAACACATGGAACCAGGCGTATGCCCTGGGGTGTGCATGGCTACACCTTCACAGCATGGCAGCTCTTCATCATCTTTTAACCAGTAATCTGGGTCAGGTACCGGACGGTAAGGAACACCGAACATGCGGCATTGCATTTCAAGGTTATCCCAAAGGAACTTATCCCCCTCATGAAGATAGATTGGAGCACCCGTCTGCTTTTTGATATCGCCACTGGCAAGGAAGTGATCCAGGTGCGCATGCGTATGGATAAGGGCAACAACCTGTAAATCCAGCTCCCGAAGCTTTGCCATAATAACTTCAGGGTCACCACCGGGATCAACGACAAACGCCTTACGGGTTAACGGATCACCAATAATTGTACAGTTGCACTGCAGGGGCCCAACAGGGAAAGTCTGCCGAATAAAGGCTGTTTGGTTTGTCATTTGACCTTCACAGTAGTTTTCTATGTTCGGCCAAGATTCTAATATTATTTTTGAATCAGGTCTTTCCCTTTGTAGGCTGCATTAGTGAAGAAAACTGCTGTTGGATCTTATCCACAATCACAATTTACTTTTTCTGACATTACCGTTAACGAACTTTTGAACCTGGGAAACGGGAATAATCCGGTAGCCTGCCGTTTCCAGTCGTTCATTGCCCAAACCCAAGAACTCCTGAGCCAGAAGCAGTGGGCTACCATGACTGACAACAATTACGAACTGTTTATTCAGATCGCAATCGCTGTCATTCACAATGCTTTGAATAAGGGATTCCATCCTGCCCTGCATCTCAGCACGGGTCTCTCCGCCATAACTTTTGGGGTCTGCTGGGAACCAGAAGTCAGGCTCATTAAATTGGCGATAGTCCTGCCCTTCTCTGTCCCCGATATTCTGCTCAATTGCTCGCAGATCAACTTCTCGAAGAAAACGGGCTATCTGCAATTTACCCATCACAATATCAGCCGTTTCAATGGTTCTGGGTAAGGGAGAAACCACTACTTTACAGACATTGTCACCGTTGATGCCTGCATCAATAAGGCTATCAGATGTTTCCCGAACCTGCTCGCGACCATGCTCCGTGAGTTTTACGGGTTTATACCCGCTATTTTCCGGGTTACTGTTATAAATATGTTCAATATTATGCTCTCCTTCACCATGGCGAATAAGAACTATCCCTCCATCACTGCTTTCTTCTATTACGGGATCCATTGCTGAAGCTTCCATACATACCCCTGCACCAATTATTATCATTGTTAATAGAGTGAGATAAGTTACTTTTTTAATAACAGAGTTCATTTTTTAAAACTAACTAAAAGCGTGGGTTCAGGTACCTGAAACTGAGCGCTCCTTCGCCTTAAATAGGTCAGCTTCCCTCTCTGAAGCCTCTTTTTCTGCATCAGAGGCACACTCGCCTTAACCAAGCCAGCAGGGTCGACCAGGAGAAACTCTTTCTGCCCGGGGTAGGGAAAGTTCCATTCCTGGATGTACTCATCAGCATCATCCGTATCTTCTGTGGAGAAATCCTCAGGGATCAGGGACCACTGATAGATCCACTCTTTTTTTGTCGGCTTTGGCCTTGGCTCAGATATAGACAGTGAAAAGCGGGTTCGTCTCAACACGTTACTACTCCTCAGTAATTCAGCAGGCGTCACTTTATAGAATCATTAGTGTGCAGCTGCACAGGCCTTTGAGGTAGGTAGTGTAGTCAAAAAAACACTGGTCAGAAGTACCAAAAAGCATATTCCTCTCTAAAATAATAGAGGTAAAAACTATTCATTGATTCAATACAAAGCACTCTAAATAATGATAATTAGATGAATGAACCTATCTCTACCAATACAGCCTAAGTAAATACCAAAACAAAATAATAACCAGTAAAAATCGTGTCTATTATCATAATTCAATCCAGTAGACAGATTTCCAAACCTATGCAAACAAGCAAAAAAAACAAGGAAAAACAACCAATTATAAATAGCACTATGATTTTACTCATAGCCGGATTATTCGGGGTCATCACAGGATGGCTTGATCTTAATGAGCTTAATCAGGCCAGTGAGGTTGTATCCGACCTGTTTATTCGGATGCTGAAACTTATCAGCCTCCCAATTATCTTTTTCGCACTGGTTTCAACCCTTTCCGGTATGGGCAATGCTTCCGATGTTAAGCACCTCGGCGGCCAGGTTCTGAAATATACGGTGATCACGACTCTGGTCGCTGCCACTGTTGCCCTGGCTCTATACTTATTCATAGCTCCGGCGGGAAATGTAAGCCCATTAGCCGCAGCTGCCGAGCCTTCAGGCCCCTCAGGAAGTTATTGGTCCTATCTAATTGGAGTGATTCCTTCCAGTTTTATTGAGCCTTTCTATACCCATAATGTGATGGGCGTTTTATTTCTGGCTCTCCTCCTCAGTGCTGCCACTATGGCTCTGGAAAACCGGCACAAGGAGGTTCTGCATTCCTTTTTTGACAGCATGTTTGCTGCCATCATGAAAATGACCGGACTGATCCTCAAGCTCATGCCTCTCGCCGTATGGGCATTCGTTAACCAGTTCATCCATGATCTTCAGGGCCAGGCAATTCTTCAGGACCTTGCTCTCTATTTGCTCTGTGTGCTTTTGGCTAATATCGTTCAAGCTGGTCTGATATTACCCTTGTTTCTGAAATTCAAAGGGATTTCCCCCTGGCAAACCATGAAAGCCATGTGGCCAGCCCTGACAGTTGCTTTTTTTGCAAAATCATCAGCAGCAGCACTGCCCTATGCCGTTGAATGTGCAGAAAAAGACATGAAAGTTCAGAGCAAGGTGGCCCGTTTCAGCCTCCCCCTTTGCATCACTGTTAATATGAATGCCTGCGCTGCCTTCATACTGATTACGGTTCTCTTTGTCTCCCAGAGCAACGGCGTGATATTCTCACCTCTGGAGCTGCTCTCATGGATAGTGATTGCCAGTATTGCCGCCATTGGTAATGCCGGTGTTCCCATGGGCTGTTATATGCTGTCCAGCGCATTTCTGGCCGCTATGGGGGTGCCCCTTCAGCTACTGGTTATTATTCTGCCGTTCTATGCCTTGATTGATATGCTTGAGAGTGCCATTAACGTGTGGTCAGACTCTTGTGTGACCGCCATGGTTAACGCCGACCTGTTATCAGATATGAGTTTGAGAGAGGGAGAGAGTGATAAAGCGACTCAGGTGGATCACAATTAAAGTAATCCACCTTGAATTCTTAACCTTTAACCTGGCTTATCCAGTGTAAAAGCTCAGAGGTGGCGTACACTGCCTCTACGCCTTTGTTCATGTGATCATCACCGGAGCGTTTTTTCGCGTCTTCCACGCTATCCACCCCGATCACTTCATTGATCACGGGCTTTCCGAAGCGCTCTGTTACATCCATAAAACCTTCAAATACACCATGAAGCACCATCTCATCATGGCTGGTGATGCCTTTCAGAACCACCCCAAAAGCCAGGATAGCATCCAGACCCGGGTCTTTTTCAAACAGAATCCGTGCAGCAAGCGGAAGCTCCAGTGAGCCCGGGACTTTGTGAATAGAGATGTTCTCCGGCTTAACATCCAGTGCCAGGAGCTCTTTTTGAGCTCGATTAATCATGGCATCGACACAGTCACTGTGCCAGCTGCTGCCTATAATCGCCAAGCGTGCATGAGGGATTTTGTGAAACTGTTCCGGGGTTTTAGGAAGGCCTGCGCCCATCAGGGATACTCCTTTAAGTAACGATAAAATAATAGTTTGAAGATGAAAGTTAGCTGGCTGCCGGTCTTCCGGCAAACCTGTTTAACGATTAACCCGATGAAGCACTCGGCAAATGCTGCTACAAAGCGTTTTCAGCTCATCGTGGGAAATGACATAGGGAGGCATCACATAAACCAGCTTGCCAAAAGGCCGAACCCAAACCCCCTCTTCAACGAACAGAGGTTGAATTTCGGACATCACCACGGGTTCTTTCAGCTCTACGACACCAATACCCCCCAACACCCGGACATCAGCAACCGCAGGCATTTCAAAACAGGGCATTAAGCCTTCCCTGAGTATTTTCTCAATCGCCGACAACTGACCATGCCATTCGCCCCTGGACAAAATCTCCAGGCTGGCATTACCTGCAGCACAGGCCAATGGATTGGCCATAAAGGTAGGGCCGTGCATAAAAGGGCCGTGTTCAGAAATGGTTTGGCTGACCTCCTCTGAACACAGAGTTGCGGCCATCGTCATATACCCCCCCGTCAGGGCCTTTCCGACACACATGATATCCGGAACAACACCAGCATGTTCACAGGCAAACAGCTTTCCAGTGCGACCAAACCCCGTAGCGATTTCGTCATGAATCAGCAGTACCTCATAGTCGTCACACAACTGGCGCAGACGAACCAGATATTCTGGTGAATAAAAATACATGCCTCCAGCACCCTGAACAATGGGCTCAATAATCACACCCGCCAGCTGATTTCCCAGTCGATCCAGTATCTGACGCAGTTCGTCAATATGCCTTTCTTCAAAAGCTTCACCAAAACGACACTCAGGCCGGGGAACAAAATAATGCTGAGGAAGAATACCGGTAAACCAGTGGTGCATGCCGCCATCGGGGTCACAGACAGACATTCCACCAGTGGTATCCCCGTAATAGCCCCCCCTGACGGTCAGCATCTTATTCTTTTCAGGCCTGTCACGGGCTATCCAGTATTGCATGGCCATTTTGATAGCAACTTCAACAGCCACAGAGCCTGAGTCTGCAAAAAACACCGTTTGAATAGGCTCGGGGGTCATCGCCACCAGCTTCTTAGCCAGATCAATTGCAGGCTTATGAGTCAGGCCACCAAACATGACATGGGAGAAATCATCAATCTGATTCTTTAGTGCCGCATTCATTTCAGGATGGTTATAGCCATGCACCATGCACCACCAGGAAGACATGCCATCAATAACGCGACGGCCATCATTCAGATGCAAATAGACACCATCTGCCCCAACCACCGGGAACATATCCACGCGATTAATGGTCGTACTGTATGGGTGCCAGATATGTTCGGCATCAAAGATCAGCTCTTCCGGGGTTATTAGAGGGCTCAAGCCTGACTCCTTTTGACACGTAATGTGTTTGACCTTTCCGGATGGAGAAGATAATCGCGGCGCTGTTATGTAGCAAGCGTAAACAGCACTTTATACCTATCAAATTTACCAAACCCGTTATGAGAATGGTTGACGGAAGCGTAAGGCATAAGACAAAGGGAAGTGAAGAGCCATGGTTCTGGCGAGGAGCTTCAACACAGATTCAGGCTTCAGACAGTCAGTACAACAGGGATATAGAAAATACGATGGGCATTGTTTACCCCTTATGGCTGTTTTCTTAATCCTAACCTACTCTGCCCCTGTGGATAATTTGAATAGTTCGTTCCAAAATCAGATGATCTTCAAATCCATTCGTCACTATTGATGAGTGTTCTATGAGACATTTTTCAAAAGTGGCTGCAGCTATTGTGGAAGTAATATGCAGGCTCTGTTCGTAAACCAACTGTCGACCCTGGACTTCAGTTACCTCTGTCCAAAGCGCGGGTTGGTGGGTGAAACCTGGCTTGTGGATGTCATGCTGGGTGGCGAGCTTGATGAACAGGGCATGGTGTTTGATTTTGGGCATGTGAAGAAACAGGTTAAAGCAATGCTGGATAGCCTGTCAGACCACCGCCTTCTGGTTCCCCTGAACGCAGAAGAGACCTCCATTACCCATAACAAAGAGCAGTTAGTTGTTCGCTTTCAAACCTGCCATGGGATTATTACCTGTTCAGCACCAGCACAGGCTGTTCTGCTGGTTGATTCAGAGGCTATAACTCCGGAGTTGCTTACCCCCTTTCTGGAGGAGGCCATACACCGGGAACTGCCAGGCAATGTCACAACGGTTGAACTCCGGTTATACCCTGAAGACATTGGCGGGGCTTACTATCATTACAGCCATGGTTTAAAGAAACACGATGGGGATTGCCAGCGGATTGCTCATGGGCACCGCTCCCAAATCAGGGTTTTTGTCGATGAGCAACGGGATCAGGCTCTGGAGGCCTGGTGGGCATCACAGTGGCGTGACATCTATATAGCCACAAAAGAAGATCTACAGGCTTCCTTCCACGAGAGTAACGTGGAGCATTATCGATTCTGCTACACAGCCAACCAGGGGTACTTTGAGATCAGCCTGCCCTGTAGTAACTGCTACTTGATCGATACTGACTCCACTGTTGAACTGCTTGCTACCCACATTGCGCTCTGTTTGGCTGAGCGAAAGCCTGGCAAGACCATTCGGGTCGTCGCTTTTGAAGGGCTGAATAAAGGAGCCATTGCTATGCACTCAGAGCCTTCCGTGGGTAGAGAGTAGTAGCGGTATGCTTTGGTCTAACATTTTTAAATCGATTCCAGACTTTTTCATGGAAATAATAAGCCACGGTATTCACAGCAGGCTCAACCATCGCCAGTGCACCACCGATCATAATATCGCCAGTCATTAGATAACCTACTGAAAACGCAACACAAAAGTGTACTGCTGCAAAAGAAACTGTCTTAGCCATCTTGTCCTCCGGTCTTCGTAATCACTTAATCATTGTTGGCTCTTATTATATGAGAATGATTATCAATAAATAAAATAAAACAAACCTAGTTCATTAATAGTTAAAAGCTATCAATAATCTACTAACCTTTAGGTAATGGCCAAAAGGAGAACGTGCTATGTCGTCGTCACTGACGGATCAGATCAATAATCGCCCAGTCCAACCTGACCCCACCAAAGACCCTGAGATAGGCCCATCAGTCCAGGCTGCTGCCGAGGATAAAGTTGAGGCCAGCTTTACCAGTAAGCTGACCGAGCTCCCCAAAATGCTTGAAATGGATTTTAATAAGGTAGAAAACCTTCTGGCCAATCTGGCCGCTACCAACCCATTTCGTCCGGATATGGCGCTTGGAAAACAGCCAGAAGTTGCGGCCATTGATGCCAGCAATAATGTTCAGTCAGCGCCTGTTGCCCCCGTAGGCGCTGCTGTGGATGCAAGCCATGTCAGCAAACTGAGGCAAGTCAATGACACGCTGGCTGCGTATGACGTTAGGCTTCAGCAGGTATTCGATGAAATGGCACTTTCCCGTTCAGGCAGAAAGCCAGACCCTCGAAGCATAGGGATAGAGTATGAACGGTTGATGACGTTTGTCCGTCAAACTGAATACCATTTAACTCAAGCCATCAAACTGATCCCGGAATCACTCCCAGAGAATACAGGACAGCCAATAGCTCAATTAATGCCGGAGTTTACCCAAAGTCTGGTTCGCTATGACAGTGAGTTTCAGCAGATCTTCGGAGTTATTCAACATGAACTAAAGCAGGCAGAGATTGCCAGTAGAGCTTCAGGATCAGGGTCTCTCGAACATGTATTGCAAAAGGCTGAAGCCACCAGAAATGCTTCAGGGTCCGGATCAGCTCCAGCTGCCTAACCTTTAAGCAGACCTCTGAAAAACAGCACATTCCCATTAAAAGCCGCTGATCACCTTTAGAGATAGCGGCTTACTCCTTTCATTTATTGCTTATTCAGAATTTCATCAACCCCTTTAACAACAGGTTAATGATCTCAACTCTCCTTAATGAACATAAATTTGTGCAGCAATAAAAAACTCATCATTTCTTACTCAATTTCCGTTCTTATCAATACCTGCAGCAGAAAAAGAAAATGGTTAAGTTATGTAAATAATCAGGTAAGCTATGGCCGATCATAAATTTAAAGTACTTTAGTACTACTAAAAAGAGCCCAGCCTAAAAAGAAAAACGCTGGCTCAAAGGACTGCTCAAATGCTTTGTGGATATTTTTTGAGAAAAAGAGTTTTACTCCCTTTATTCTCAATAACGCTGTACACAGCCTCAGCTACCGCCGAAGACAAACCTCCTGTTGCTGTTCAAATACAACCGGTCAAATATCAGGAATATTCACAGCCCATCCAGACCAGTGGAATATTGTCGTACAAATCCCAACAAACGCTCTCGTTTAAGACCTCTGGCCCAGTGACGCAAATACGGGTCGAAGCGGGAAACACCGTCACCAAAGGACAACTGCTGGCCAGTCTTGCACTGGATGAAATCAATGCTCAGGTCGATGAAGCGGAAGCCAGAGTGTCACTGGCCAAAAAAAACCTGAAGCGTTTCCAGCAGCTCCATAAAACCAATGTGCTTTCTCTTGAGAAACTCCAGTCCGCTGAAACCGAGCTGACCATCGCTGAAAGTAAATTGCGCATTGCCAAGTTCAACCGTGCCTATTCAAGCATCCATGCATCTGCAGCAGGCCTGGTATTGCAGCGCCATGTAGAACCCAATGAGCTGGTATCACCTTACCAGCCTATCCTGGTGGTTGCTGATGAAAGCAAAGGATGGGTTATCCGAAGCAGTGTTACGGACCAGGATATTGTTCGTATGGCAATCGGCGACGCAGCTTCTATTTATTTTGATGCTCTGCCGGCTCAGGCGTTCGAAGGAACTGTCACTCAAATGACACCTCTGGCAACGAATACAGGTACTTTCGAGATTGAAATCAGTCTACCTGTCGGTAACTCACAGCTTCGCTCCGGCTTTGTTGGCCAAATTGATATACAGCCCTCCTCAGGTACAAAAGTTGCCCTGATTCCTGTAACTGCAATTATTCAGAGTGAAGTAAACGACCTGAAACAAACCGCAAAGGTCTTTCTTCTGGACCAGCAACAACAGACCGCGGAGCAACGTACCGTCTCCCTCACTTATCTTGACGGACGTATGGCAGCCGTCAGCGATGGTATTCAACAGGGCGAGCCGCTGATTACCACAGGAGCTGGATTGCTCAGGCATGGCGAAAAGGTCAACGTCATTGCCAGTGATGAAGCCTATATAGATACAAAAGTTCAGCAGGAGCAGTAACACCATGAAACTGCCCGCTATCGCCATTGCTCATCACCGATTTACCCTGGTGATCATTCTGCTGATGGTTGCACTGGGTGTGGTATCCCTGAACTCCATGCCCCGCTCGGAAGACCCTCAGTTCAAATTCTCAGCAGCCATGGTCCGGGTTGTTTATCCCGGCACCAGCCCACTGGATATGGAGAAACTGATCGTTGATCCTGTCGAAGAGGCCATTAACGAGCTGGATGACATAAAAGTCCTCAAATCGAATATTGAAGACGGGCTGGCCGTTATCCAGGTCGAGTTTCTGTATGGCACCGATCCACAGGATAAATACGACGATGTTGTTGCAGAAGTATCCCGAATCAGAGACTCGCTACCAGACGACATCGCCGTACTTGCCATTGACCGAATCTCACCGATTGATGTCAATGTTCTTCAGGTGGCAATGACCACCGAGAGCGGAAAAGCTGAACACGATTATCTCACATTAAAATTCCTCGCAGAAAAGCTGGAAAAACAGTTTGAACGAGTACCTGGCGTCAAACGTGCGACTGTTGAAGCACTGCCTGAGCAACAGATTCATGTCAAAGCCAACCTGATCAAAATGAAAGAGCTGGGTATTGGTTTGGAAGATCTGGTTCAGGCTATCCAACGCTCTGGCACCAACCTGCCTGGCGGACACGTACTGGCTGGAGAGCGTCGCTTTACTGTCCGTACCAGTGGTGATTTCCGTACTATCGAGCAGATCAACAGAACGGCAGTTCATTCCGCTCCCGGCAAGATTATCTATGTTGAGGATATTGCAGAGATTGAACTGACCAGCTCACTTCCGACCTATGAGGCTCGATACAATGACTCAAGGGCTGTTTTTATCAGCGTTGTTCAGCGGGAAGGCAGCAATATTTTTGATGTCATGTCAGGTCTGAATGCAGTACTGGATAACTTTCGCAAAGATTTACCTGAAGGTATTGATGTAGTACTTGCCCATGATCAGGCGGAGTCTGTTGATGAACGGGTTTCGCAGTTTTTTGACAGTTTGCTGCAGGGCCTTGTACTGGTTGGCCTGCTCACGCTTTTCCTGCTGGGTGCACGTTCAGCCATTGTCGTTATTCTGGCCATCCCCATTTCCGTGCTGATTGGTCTGGCCTGGTTGGATATTGCCGGTTTTGGCTTACAGCAGATGTCCATTGCCGGACTGGTCATCGCCCTCGGCCTTCTGGTCGATAATGCGATTGTGGTCACCGAAAACGTCAGCCGCTTTCTCAGGGAAGGCCTAAGCCCAAGAGAAGCAGCAGCCAAAGGTGCCAGTCAGGTTGGCTGGGCTGTTGTCAGCGGCACATTGACCACGGTACTGGCCTTTGTCCCGATACTGGGGCTACAGACCGGAGCGGGCATATTCCTCCGGTCCATGCCGGTTACCGTTATCCTGACCCTGATTGCTTCTCTGCTGGTTGCGCTGATGCTGACGCCGCTGCTCGCCAGCCTTTTCCTGAAAAGACATGCAGGCAAACAAACCGAAGATACGACAAATAAAGATCCGGTCTTGCTGCGACTGGTTCAATCGTTTGCTCGTAATGGTTACCGGACAGCGCTTGTTTACTCCCTGAAGCACCCGTGGCAGATATTGACCATTGCCATTATGGTGCTCGCTGGCTCGATACTGCTGGCAGGCCAGCTGGGAGTCAGTATGTTTCCAAAAGCAGAAAAGCCCATGTTCCTAGTGAATATTGAGCTGCCGGAAGGTTCTGGTTTTAATCAGACGCGGGACATGTCGATTCGGGTTGAAGAAATCCTGAAACCATACCCACTGGTTCGCTCCATTGCCACCAATATTGGCAAAGATAACCCACGTATTTACTACAACATTTTCCCTAAACGACAAGTACCGAATTACGCTCAACTGGTAGTGCGGCTTCATACCGGAAAGCTCAGTGAAGTAGAACCATTTGTGGATGATCTGAGAACTCAGTTTGCCCTGATCCCCGGTGCCCGAATTACTGTTAAGGAACTGCTTCAGGGGCCTCCCTATGAAGCGCCGGTTTCCATACGGGTTGTGGGTGATGATCTCAGCAAAGTACTCATTGCTTCACGGGAAGTTGAGCAGATCATGCTCGACACACCTGGCACTGTGAATGTTGACAATCCGATCGATAAACCAAAAATTGATCTGCACGTGAATATCAACCGGGAGAAGGCGGCCATGTACGGCGTGGCCATTCAGTCTATTGATGAAGTCATCCGGGCCAGCCTGGTTGGGATGACGGTCAGCCAGTTCCGGGATGAAGCGGGAGAAGATTATCCAATTATTGTGCGCTATCAAGGCCATCAAACAAGGGCTAGCAGTAATGACTCGGGATACCGTCCCAGAATAGAAGACTTCAACTATATGGTTGTGAAGTCTGCCTCTGGGCAGCTGATTCCCATTCGACAGCTGGTCACTCTGGAAATGAGAAGCGCCCTGCCCCGTTTTCAACACCATATGACAGAACGTATGGCCAGGGTAACAGCAGACCTGAAAGGTGATTATCAGGCTGACCCGGTGACTAACGCCATTGTCGAAAAGCTGGACCAATACGACTGGCCGGAAGGTGTGAGCTATCAGGTAGGCGGGGAACAGGAGCAGCGAAAAGAGTCCTTTGCCGGCATGACCAAAGTATTGCTGATTGCCATGCTGGGCATCTTTGCTGTACTGGTCTTACAGTTTAACTCCTTCTCACAGCCTGCCGTGGTGTTTACTGCCATTCCTTTTGCCGTGACCGGAATGGTCCTAGCTCTCTGGCTGGCAGGATACACTTTCTCGTTTACGGCCTTTATAGGGCTGACCTCTCTGGTGGGTATCGTGGTCAATAACTCCATTATTCTGGTGGATTATGCCAACCTGCTTCGTAAGGGCGGACATAGCCTGAAGGACGCAATCATTGAGTCAGGGCAAACCCGCATGCTCCCAATATTGCTCACCACCATGACGACGATTGGTGGCCTGTTGCCATTGACGCTGTCTAACTCGGTCATGTGGTCCCCCATGGGCTGGACAATTATCGGTGGACTGATGGTTTCCACACTGCTGACCCTGGTCGTAGTACCGGTACTTTACTACCTGTTCAGCAAAATGCAGGGAAAAACCGTATAAGAACCGTAAATATACCCGTACAAACTCTTAAGGCTTGTGTAGAATTATTCTTATAAATGATAAAAACGGGCTTTAGCTATTTGAGCAGCCATAAGCAGTTCAAACGACAGGAAATCGCCGAATTGGTGAGATTTCTATACCCAAAGGATTTGAAGTTGCTACGCGGCGACAAGTCAGTGAAGCCCCGTGAGCTTACGAAGAGTAAGTGATCGGGGAGAGCGAACGCAGCCAACAAAGTAGCAGCTTGAAAGGCGAAGGGTATAAAGTAGATAGCAGCCCCATATAGCCAAGAGGTAACAGTATGTCAGAGCACCCCGTCGATCGCTCAACCTTTGATCAGGTCATGGTTCCCAATTATGCGCCCCAGTCCATGGTGCCAGTGCGAGGGAAGGGGTCACGAGTTTGGGACCAGGAAGGGAAAGAATATCTGGACTTTGCAGGCGGCATCGCCGTCAATGCCCTGGGGCATTGTCACCCGGCACTGATTGATGCCCTGAAAAAGCAAGGTGAAGAACTGTGGCATCTGAGTAATATTTATACCAATGAACCAGCTCTTGAACTGGCTCAACAGTTAATCAACAGCACCTTTGCTGACAAAGTCTTCTTCTGTAATTCCGGCGCAGAAGCCAACGAAGCCGCTTTTAAACTGGCCAGAAAGTACGCCTATGATAACTTTGGTCCGGAAAAGCATGAGATCATCTCCTTCTATCAGTCTTTCCATGGCCGAACGCTCTTTACGGTGACCGTAGGCGGTCAAAAGAAATACTGTGAAGGTTTTGAGCCTGTTCCTGGCGGTGTTCTGCACACGACCTATAACGACCTTGATGCAATGAAAGCACTTATTTCTGACCGCACCTGTGCCGTTGTCGCTGAGCCCATCCAGGGGGAAGGCGGAGTTATTCCTGCCGACCCTGAATTTATGAAAGGCGTCAGAGAACTCTGTGACCAGCATAATGCTCTGCTGGTTTTTGATGAAGTTCAGTCCGGCATGGGCAGAACCGGCAAGCTGTTTGCCTATATGGGTCTTGGTGTAACGCCTGACATTCTTACCAGTGCAAAATCCCTTGGCGGGGGCTTCCCTATTGGTGCCATGCTAACCACTGACAAGGTGGCGGAAAGTTTTGGTTTTGGTACTCACGGCAGCACATACGGGGGTAACCCGCTGGCCTGTGCAGTAGCACTGGAAGTGATCAAAATCATTAATGATCCACAGCTGCTGGATAACGTCAGTAAAAAGCATGACCGCTTCCGGAAACACTTGGAATCCATAAACAGCAAATACGGTATTTTTGCCGACGTCCGTGGTAAAGGCATGCTGATTGGTGCTGAGCTGGTCGAGAAGTATCATGGCAAAGGCAAAGATTTTCTTGCTGCTGCCGCAAATGAAGGGTTGATGATGCTGGTTGCCGGGCCAAATGTCCTTCGCTTTGCACCATCACTCATTATACCTGACGAAGACATTGATGAGGGTATGGCACGCCTGGAGAGAGCGGTTGCTAAAGTAGTTTCCGCCTGAAAGCCCTGAGCACCTCTGCCCTTCAGCAGAGGTGTTTTAGCCATACAT
This sequence comes from Endozoicomonas atrinae, assembly GCF_001647025.1. Lineage (GTDB taxonomy): Bacteria > Pseudomonadota > Gammaproteobacteria > Pseudomonadales > Endozoicomonadaceae > Endozoicomonas > Endozoicomonas atrinae. The sequence continues at coordinate 30,027 of NZ_LUKQ02000013.1, read as the reverse complement.
ATACCCAAAGGATTTCAGGTTGCTACACGTCGGCAAGTAAGTGAAGCCCCGTGAGCTTACAAAGAGTAAGTCATCGAGCCGAGCTGGCGCCCCAGTTAGTGAGTGCAGTCAACAGTGTAGTAGCCTGAAAAGCGATGGGTATAGACCTCAGAATAAATAAAACGAGGCATACCAATATGGTTAAGCCGACAAGTAATATGCTTCCTCAAGAGATTCTCCCCTGGCTGGATTTACTGAATGATCAGCATGATGAAATGCTGGCCAGAACCATTGAACTGGCTGAAATCAACTCTGGTAGCCTGAACCAGAAAGGCGTTAATCAGGTTCTGGAAAAGCTGCAGGAGTTCACCACTCACCTATCAAAAGACTATGAACGTATACCTGTCACCCCGTGGGAGGTCGTAAACGACAGCGGATATATAATTCAACACCCGCTGGGTGATGCCTTAAGAATTCGCAAACGCCCTGAAGCCCCCCTTCAGGTTTTTCTGTGCGGTCATATGGATACCGTTTTCCCGAAAGACAGCCCTTTTCAAAAGGTTCGCTGGCTGGACGATGACACCATCAATGGCCCCGGTGTTACTGACTTAAAAGGCGGTATTCTTGTGATGCTCAAGGCACTGGAAGTGCTTGAGCAAAGCCCATGGGCTGATCAGATCGGTTGGGAGATATTATTTAACCCCGATGAAGAGATTGGCTCACCTGGTTCAGCCCCCTTGATTCAAGAGGCTGCGCAACGGGTCCATCTGGGCATGATATTCGAACCCTGCTTTCCTGATGGCAACCTTGCCGGTCAACGTAAAGGCAGCGGCAACTTTACCGTTGTCAGTCAAGGGAAAGCGGCTCACGCCGGTCGTGAACACCATCTGGGCCGAAACGCCATCCGAGCCCTCTGTGATTTTGTGTCTGCCATGGACGATCTGAATGGTCAGCGGCCAGGCATCACCTTTAACCCCGGCTATATTCATGGTGGTGGCCCGACCAACATTGTCCCCGACCGCTGTATTCACAAGTTCAATATTCGCCTTGAACAACCGGATGATGAACAGTGGTGCCTGCAGAAACTCGGAGAAATCATTGAAGATATAAACAGACGTGATGGCATTCAGCTGGAACTGCACGGCGGATTTACCCGCAAACCCAAAGTGCTTAGCCCTGCCAACGAACAACTGCTCTCCCTGGCCAAAAACATCGGGCATGAGCTGGGCATTCCACTGGACATTAAACCTACTGGAGGTTGTTGTGATGGTAACAACCTTGCTTCTGCAGGTATCCCTAATATCGATACCCTTGGCGTTCAGGGTGGGGCCATTCACAGTGATCAGGAATATTTAAACGTTAAAAGTCTGGTACCGAGAGCACGCCTCAGTGCTGCCCTGTTACTGACATTGGCCTATAACAGCGCAAATGGAGATCGGCTGGATTGGCTAACAGGAGGTGAAAAATGAAACTTACCATTGAGCAGTTACTGGATGCCATGTGGCAGGATTATCTGGCACTGACTCCGGATGCCAAACCTATCCACCAGCTATTTGCCAATCTAAACCAAGGTATGGTGGTCAATGACCATATTGCCCTTCGCACCTTCAATCTCGACAAAGTATCCCTGGATAAAATAGCAAAACCATTTCTTGATGCTGGCTACCAGGCCGTTGATGACTATCACTTCCCAGCTAAAAAGCTATATGCCAAATACTACCAGCATACCAATGACACCCTGCCCAAGGTTTTTATCAGTGAGCTGAAGGTTGAGGAGCTTCCTAAGCACTGTCAGGATATTATCAAAGATTTGGTATCCCAGGTTTCAGAAGACGTGGCAAACCAACAGGGCTTCTGCTATTCCGGTCGCCCCTGGAATATCAGTAAAGAACAGTATCAGAAGCTCGCCAGTGAAAGTGAATATGCCTCCTGGGTCGCAGCCCATGGCTTTCGCCCCAATCACTTTACAGTATCCATCAATCATTTGAGTTCACACCCTGATATTCAAAGTGTCAATCAACTGTTGCAGGACAATGGTTATGTCATGAATACCAGTGGAGGTCTGATTAAAGGGTCACCGGATGTTTTACTGGAACAGTCCTCAACACTGGCCAAAGAGATCGAAGTCAGCTTTACCGATGGTATTTTGAAAATACCCGGTTGCTATTACGAGTTTGCCCTGCGATACCCAATGCCCGGTGGTCAGCTTTACCAGGGGTTTGTGGCAGCGTCTGCGGATAAGATTTTTGAAAGTACCGATATCAGCCCGAAATCCTGAACAGCCCTAGGGGGTGTTACCAACTGGCCATTCAACCAGTTGGTCATACAAGCACTCAGGCAAGGCGAACGGCGCAGGACATGGTGGTTCCCTGTTCAAGGCGTCCAACACGGCATGAGTGGTTGTATGACCAACCCGAAGGGCCTCCCATTATTTGCACCATACAGCGTTGCTCACTGCTCATGTGGAGCAACCACACTACGCAGCTCGCGCCTTGTCTGCCGCAAGTAATGGGTGGCTGGTTGTATGTCCAGTTGGTCCCCCCTAGCAGCTTACTGAATAAGTGGCTTTCAGGAGGTTGAATCCTTATATTTCGTTTACTGAATCTTGAAACAATACCAGTTACACTATGCTGTTTTTTTAGAGAAGACAGTGTAGTTGCTGGCCAGCAGCGTTCAGCCTCCCTCCTTCTATCACCAGATTACCAGCCAGATCAATGATTTAGGCAGCAACCCAATACAGGTAACCCAACTTATGCGAGCCATATCAAAGCCAGAGCTTTTTCTGTTGGTGGCTTTCCTTTTTGTGCTCCCCATGTACGAAGGCCCTAAAAACCTGCTGCTAGTGATTTATATCATTACCTGGTGTGTACAAAGCTGGAGAGCAAAGGATTTTGGCGGCAAGCTTCGCTCCTGGGAATGGGTTCTTGCTCTGTTTCTAGCAACAGGCTTTATCTCAGCCTACACCAATCCATTTGGTTGGGAGAAGCCAATAAGTGGAGCCCTTACGTTCACCAAATTGATTTTGCCGGCAATACTGATTTCAAGAACCTCCATACCAACCCCAAAAGTCACCCTTTTGGGCTCATCAATTATTCTGGGAACCTTAATCGCCGTTCTTGAGTCCTGGTATGTCTGGATTCGTGATGGAGCAGAACACCCTGAACTCAACTCCGTAGGCCACGTAAATCAGTCGGCACTTTACATTGCTATTGCTTTTGGCGTTTCTCTTGCAATATTTATGATGAACAAGGGCTGGAAAAAAGCCCTTCCTCTATTACTGACTCTTTTCTTTGCGGCAGCATTAGTCGTTGCGAAGTCCATGACCGCATTTGGTGTGGCTCTTGTTATGAGTGTTGCAGCTATATGTATACAGCTCAAACCCAATGTGAAAAATACAGCCTCACTGGCACTATCTGTTATTGCAATGGGCACCTTAGTATTTATTGCCAGTGATCATATTTCAGCGTTGAAAAATTTTGAGTCAAAAGCAACATACCACGCTCAAGGTGGTGACACTGGCAGTTCATTCTTAAGCAAAAGAGATGTTATTTTTAACTCCGTAATTTTTGTGCTCCCCGATTTCCCGATGTTTGGTGCTGGCGATCGCCATTTTGATATTGCCACCAGTGAAGAATATATGCAGTCTGTAGCTGCTCAACGGGGAACTCCATACGAAGCTGAGCGCTTTTTCCATACAAACCATGGCCACAATATGGTCTCTTCCGTCCTGCTGAATAGAGGCTATGTTGGATTACTGCTGATTCTAAGCTTTATCTTTATCGCAGCATGGAAACACTTGCAATGGCTTAAGCAATACTACTCTGACCGAAAGCTGGAGCTGGAACCGGTTATCGGAATCATGACAGGTATTTACATCATTGTTGGAGGTATGGGGAACTCAACCCTCTATGTCGAACATGGACAACTGGCTTTCTGTTTGATTGGGCTCTCCCTGGGATACCTTCAGAGAAAATCCGATAGAAAAATCATCGACTCTCAGACCTATAATATTGCTGAGCACTCAATGGAAAAATCCAGCCAAAACTCTGAGGATCATGCTCTCTAGCCGGAATGAACACAATAAGCCAGCAGTGAGTAGTCTACCTTCTGCTGGCATTACATGTTTATTAACCATTATTCTGGCATGAGTGCCGTCATATCTATGAAGACAGCAGGGGCTTGTTTATAAGCTGCTTCATGGTAAAAACAGCAAGGCTTTGCTTATGAAAATTCTTGTGACCAAGTTTCGTAATCTCGGTGATGTTTTACTATCAACACCACTGTTTGCCAGCTTGAAAGCCATCTATCCTGACTCGGAGCTGCATGTTTCCGTTAATGATTTCTGCACTCAGGTAGTAGCCGATAATCCCCATGTGGATAAAGTGATTCCATACTCCCGAGGCAAGAAAAACGAACGAACTTTCTGGCAGCGTATTCGTGCGGAAATAGAATTTTACCTGCAGTTCAAAGGACAGTACGACCTCGTTATTAATCTTACTGAAGGCGATCGTGGCTGTATCATCAGTGCTCTATCAGGAGCATCGCGACGGATGGGCTATATCAAAAAGCCAACATTGATCAATCGGCTTGCTCGTTTTGATACGACGTTCGATAGCCAGAAACGTATCCCTACGGTTCAGAAAGATCTGCAATTTGCTGACGCTATTGATTCGCAGAAAGTAATCAAGAAAGTCACCTTAGGCTGGCGGAAAGATCATGAAGAGATGGTCAACTCACTACTGTCTGAGTTAGGGATAAATGAAGGATTTGTGGTCGTTCACCCGGTATCACGATGGATGTATAAGTGCTGGGACTCGGCCAAAGTTGCTCAATGTATCGACCATATCCAGAAAAAATGGCAAAAACCCGTTCTTTTAACGACCTCTTCCGACTCTAAAGAAGTGGCTATGGCGGAAGAGATCATCAGCTATTGCCAGCAAAAGCCTCTGCAATTACCACAGCCCGTTAATTTGCAGGCCTACGCCTACCTGACATCCAAAGCCTGTATATTTTTTGGTATTGACTCAGCTCCCATGCACATTGCTGCCTCTACAGATACACCAGTAGTTGCACTTTTCGGAGCCAGTGAGCCAAATCTCTGGGGTCCCTGGGATAATAAACAGGGAAATAACTACCAGCTGATGACCGGTGTTCAGCATAATGGCATTCACTGCGTCATATCGAATGACAATATGGAGCTCTACTTTGACGGTGACAGAAAACTATCAAGAGGAATGATGGCCATTTCCCTTCCTCAGGTTCTATCAGAGATTGATAGTGAGCTGGAAAAGCTGTCAAACAGTCATCAGCCAACAGACACTTCAGATACTGTCCAGCTGACTTCTGGTGCAATATAGTAGAGCCAAATTTTTAACTCAGATACTTGATAATGAGCAAACCATCAAATCTTCATTTCATCCTGAATGATACAGGACGCTGGCAGGACATACTGTCCGGCGACTTGCCAACACCCGCAGATATCAAGCACCGGATTATTACCGGAGAAGACATTTGGGTACTACTGACCTACCTGCATTTTCGTCACGCAGGTTATGATGTAACCGTGGGTAGCGAGGCACGTTCAGATAAAATCAATATCATTGATGGTGTTAAATCCCGCCCTAAAAACACCTTTGCTGATTATTTCTATGTAGCCTGCAGAACCGATGCTCACTACCCGGAATTTGGTCACTTTGTATTGCATCAGAACCTGATTCAGACTGGCAAGAGCAACGAAATCTATGTACCTCAATGGCCACAGCCTGGATTGATCCTTCGTGACAGCCAACGTGGCAATGACGTCAAAACTGTGGCATTTTTTGGTCAACCCAAGCGAAATCTGGCGGAAGCATTTCAATCGGAAGCTTTTTTGTCTGAACTGAACAAACGCAATATCGAGTTCATTATTAAAGGAAAGAGCAGCAATAGCGTTGAGTGGCATGATTACTCTAACGTCGATATTGTGATCGCTGTGCGGGATGTACCGGTAGAACTGCTCAAAATCAAACCCGTCAATAAAGCCACCAATGCCTGGCTTGCTGGAGCGTTGTGCATAACAGGTGATGAGCCAGCCATAACCGCAGCATTTAACAGCAATGAAGCGGTTTTACATGCCACAACAGTCGATGGCGTGCTGTCAATCATTGACCGTTTACAGAGACAGCCTGAACTTTTTTCAGAACTTCTAACAGAAGGACAGAAACTTGCCCAGGACTACAGTGAACCTTCTGTTCTTTCTTACTGGATTAGAATGGAGGAGTTTGTAACACCAGAGTTTGAGCAATGGCGTAAAACAGGAAAGGCTGAAAGACTGGTTAACTACTCACGGCGACGAATACTGAATCGAATCAGTAAATCCCAACACAAATGGGCGATCTCCCGGCATATATAACTTATGCCGGGTCCACTATCCAAATACTGGAAAATCTAGCCTGAAAATACCGTTTCCATATCACGCACCATTTTATCTTTAGTGCAGTTGGCCAAAGCATATTCCAAGCTGTAGCCTGCAAACTGCTCTCTCTTTTCAGAGTCACTCACCAATATTTCAAGCGCTTCCCTAACAGTGTCAACATCTCTGGTCTTAACCTGTAAGCCATTCTTCCCGGGATGAAGAACCTCAAGAATGCTGCCAACATCAGTGGATATGATGGGGAGCTTGCACAGCATAGCCTGCATGATTCCCTGAGGCACCCCTTCATTCCCATAAGAAGGAAGACAGAAAATATCCATCGACTGTAGCCAGGGCACTACATTATCCTGGTTACCAGGCATGGTTACCTTATCGGAAATACCAAGTTCTGCAACCTGCTGTTGAACATTGTCAAACTGTGGGCCGTCACCAACAATCAACAGATGTATGTCGCCTCTGGATAACTGTGCAAAAGCATTAATCAGGTATTCATGCCCTTTCCAGGACCTCAGTGTTGCAAGAATACCGATTATGGTTTTATCCACAGGTAAGCCCAGTGCCTCGCGAATTTCATTTTTATTATCAGCCGGTACAAAGCGTGATTGATCGATACCGGTAGGAATCGATTTCATCTTTTCCAGCGGAATACCATTATGACTGTGCAACGTCTGGCGCAGCTGCTCTCCTGTAGTGACAATAAAGTCATTCCCTTTATTGTATAGCCACAATGTACTTCGGTTGTTGTGTACTGCTGTCGATAAATGGCGGGTTCGTACAATTCTTGGTCGATGTTTTTTCCAGGCCAGACAGAGTGAGACCAGCCAGCTATCGGTAGAACTGTGGGTATTAATAACGTCAAAGTTATTCGCTGACAGGTACTGATGCATCGCCCATAAAGAAGATAGCTTCTTTTTCTGAATAGGAAGAGCTACCGCCGGGATACCTCTTTTCAGTGCAGCCTCATAAATTTTTGAATGCTCAGGACAAGCGATGGTCACGTGATGGCCACGCTCAATCATCCCTTCAGACTCAGTCAGGGTTCTGATTTCCTGACCACCCCATCCACAGGATGACTCTGTATGTAAAATGTTCATGCTTTTTCTCAAGTATTCAGTATCTGGCTATACAGAGACAACAGCTGGTTTGTAAGCCGCTCTGAAGTGAATGGTTTAATGGTTTCCCGAGCCATCATGCCCAGGCTCTCGGCATGGCCTTTATCAGAAAAGGCGTTAATGGCAGAGGATAAAGCGGGGATATCCAGTGCATCACAGCAGTAACCATTCTGTCCTTCCTCAATAATCTCTGCCCCACCGCAGCTGGTACTGGTGATCACTCCAAGCCCTGATGCCATCGCCTCCAGAATAACGTTCGGAAAAGGATCATAGATTGTTGGCAGAATAAAGCCGTCAGCAGCACCATAAAAGCGACTGCTGTCACGTTGCATACCCATAAAATGAACACGGTCAGCACACCCGAGATCACGGGCCTTCTGCTGATATTTTCCTTCCTGTTTATCCTGGCCAACAACAATCAGGTGCGCGTTTGTTGCAGCAACGGCCTCGAGTGAAGCTGCCAGTCCTTTCCGTTCAAACCCAGACCCCACAAACAGCATCACTGTTGCGCCAGCGCCAATGCCCAGTTCTTCCCGAACTTTCAAACCTTCAGCCTGTTTCAGAGTCGGATTAAATTTTTCCTGATTAACACTGTTGTAGATGACGTGAACGGACTCTGGATCGATGGCAAACTCCCGGCACACTTCCTCTTTCACCATATGGGAGTTACAAATCACCGCTTTCAACTGTGGATGCTCAAACATCTGCTTCTCCGCATCCATCACATAACGGTGAAAGCGATCGCTTTTCATTCGCTTCGACTGAGCGTCAGAAATGATTCTTGAGCGATGCTCAAGCCAGCATTTATGAACACCATCCCCGGCACGATAAATGGTGCAACCAGGGATGCGCTCATGGCTCTGTACAAGATCAAAACTGGAGAAGTGCTTTTGTGCTGCCCTGGCAAAACCCCGTTCACGGCTGACTCTTCCCCATTTAAACGGGTCGCAAACCTCAACATGAAAAGAAGGGTTCTCTGCCCCCTGCCACTGTCGGGTTAATACGGTAATATCCAGTTGCTGATCTTCTTTTTGTTGAGAGAGCGCAGACAAGGCAGATGCCACAAAACGTTCAGCACCGCCATCGGGTCGATATTTCTGTCTGACAATCGCTAGCTTGATCATAAACTCAGGTGTCCCATCATTAACCGATCTGCTTACGGGTCTTACCCATAGCCCACAGTGCGGCATATTTATTGAAGGTATACTGGGTAACCACCAGTGAAAGGAGTAGCCCATGGCCACCATCAAGGAAGCCTTTTCTCAGTAAAAAGGTTTTAATAAAAGCACCAAGTGCATGGCCAAAAGCAGATCCCAGACCGACTTTCTTACCTTTCAAGAAACGCTCTTCAGCCCAGCTTCGAGCATAAGCCAGTTGCTTCTGCTGAAACTGCATGTAGTCATCACAGGTGCGGTGCAGAAGGTCACCATTTAGATTGATCACCTCGGCTCCGGCAGTATCAACGGATTCGTGCACTAGATTGCTGTTATAGGTTCTTTCGTTATTGAGATAAAGACGCAGGACGCGATCCGGATACCAGCCACAATGCATCATATAACGACCCAGAAACCAGTTACGGCGGGCACAGGAATAGACTTTATTAGCTTGAAGCGGTTTGGACAGCACATCCGAGAGACTCAGCTTGAGTTCATCGGTTACCTGCTCATCCGTATCAAGCATGAACACATAGTCAGATGTTGCATACTGCTGGGCAATCTGACGCTGCCTGCCATATCCCTGCCAGTCAGTGTGCTGATATACCTTTGCGCCACAACGAGTGGCGATCTCAACCGTGTCATCGGTACTGCCAGCATCCAGAAGGATGATTTCATCGGCCCATTGCACGGAATTCAGGCTACTCTCCAGAGTAGCACTGTTGTTTTTGGCAATCAGGACAACAGAAAGGGTATTCGACTGAGACATGAGTGGCCCGGTTCGCTTTGTCAGAAGCTGTCTCGAAGATCCAGCCAGCAAAATAGACGAATCATATCGGCTTTGTGGAACCCAGTAAACGAGACGCTTTCTCAGCCTGACATTTCCGCCCAATCCGCTTTCAGTTAGAATAATCCCACTTAATTTTCCATGGTAACCATTCGGTATGAAAGTCACGGTTTTCGGTATCGGCTATGTCGGTCTGGTACAGGCTGCGGTTCTGGCAGAAGTGGGTCATGATGTTGTCTGTGTCGACATTGATCAAAACAAGGTTGATAACCTGAAGCGCGGCATCATTCCTATCTACGAGCCGGGGCTCGAGCCTATTGTAAAGGAGAACAGTCAGGCTGGACGGCTGCACTTCACTACGGATGCTGCTGAAGGTATAGCCCATGGCACATTACAGTTTATTGCGGTGGGAACCCCACCGGATGAAGATGGTTCTGCCGATTTGCAATATGTCCTCGCCGTGGCCAGTACCATTGCCGAGCACATGAATGACCGGAAAATCATTGTTAACAAGTCCACTGTCCCTGTCGGCACCGCAGATAAAGTGGCTACAAAGGTGACAGAGGTCCTGCAGAAACGAGGCGTTCAACTTGAGTTTTCGGTTGCGTCCAACCCTGAGTTCCTCAAAGAAGGGGCTGCCGTTAATGACTGCATGAGACCGGATCGAATCGTTGTCGGTACCGACAGAGACTATGTTGTTGATACCATGAAAGAGCTTTATGCCCCTTTCAATCGCAACCATGACCGTATGATTTTTATGGATGTTCGCAGTGCTGAACTGACCAAGTATGCAGCAAACTGCATGCTGGCTACCAAAATCAGCTTTATGAACGAGATGGCAGGCCTCGCCGAGAGACTGGGTGCCGACATTGAGATGGTTCGTCAGGGAATCGGTTCTGACCCCCGTATTGGCTTCCACTTTATCTACCCGGGCTGTGGCTACGGTGGCTCCTGCTTTCCGAAAGACGTTCAGGCCCTGAAAAGAACTGCAGAAGAAATTGATTTTGAACCGCTGATTCTGAGAGCAGTAGAAGAGCGAAACGCCCAGCAGAAAAATGTTCTGTTCACCAAGCTGAGTACTCACTTTAACGGTCAGCTCAAGGGTAAAACCATCGCGCTCTGGGGTTTGGCATTCAAACCCAATACGGACGATATGCGCGACGCTCCGAGCCGTGTACTGATGGAAGCGCTCTGGGAAGCCGGGGCAACTGTGCAGGCGTATGATCCAGAGGCTATGGAAGAAGCGCAACGCATTTATGGTCTTCGGGATGATCTGACACTGTCTGGCACACCACAAGCGGCAATAAAAAGCGCTGATGCCCTGGTTATCTGCACAGAGTGGCGCCAGTTCCGTGCTCCCGACTTTGACCAGATAACAGCGTTATTAAAAGAGCCTGTGATTTTTGATGGCCGTAACATGTACGAACCAGAGCGAATGAAACAGAAAGGCTTCACTTACTACGCTATTGGCCGCTAATGCGGGGCTTCTACTCAGTAAAGTGTCTTTTTTAAATAACTTTTGTAATCACAACACCCTCAGGACAAAAATGCCAGACAGCAGAGAAAAAACGTCATGGCCTTTGCGTCCTTTGTGGTTCCACAACAGGTAAACCACGATGAAATATCTGGTCACCGGGGCCGCAGGCTTTATTGGCTTCTTTACCACCAAGCGTCTCTGTGAAATGGGGCACGAAGTCGTTGGCATCGATAATCTCAATGACTATTACGATGTCAGCCTGAAGCATGCCCGGCTCAATGAACTCGCACCTCTGAAAAACTTCCGCTTTGTTGAGCTTGATCTTGCTGATCGTGAGGGTATTGCAGCACTGTTCAAGCAAGAGAAGTTCAATCGGGTTATTCATCTGGCCGCTCAGGCAGGTGTCCGTTACTCCATCGAAAATCCAATGGCCTATATCGACAGCAACCTTGTCGGCCATGCCACCATTCTTGAAGGTTGCCGCAATAATGACGTAGAACACCTTGTCTACGCCTCATCCAGTTCTGTTTATGGCATGAATACCAAAATGCCATTCTCAACCACTGATGCGGTTGACCACCCGGTTTCACTCTACGCTGCGACCAAAAAATCCAATGAGTTGATGTCCCACACCTACTCGCACCTCTATGGTATACCGACCACTGGCCTGAGGTTTTTCACAGTGTATGGACCCTGGGGACGCCCAGACATGGCTTACTTCAAGTTCACCCAGATGGTCAACCGTGGAGAAGCAATCCCCGTCTTTAATGAGGGTAAACTGAAAAGAGACTTCACCTACATTGATGATATCGTGGAAGGTATTGTACGAATTCAGGATGTGATTCCGACAAAGTCAGATCATTTTGACAACACTGACCCAAGCCGAAGCTCAGCACCTTACCGGGTTTATAATATCGGTAATAACCAGCCAGTTGAGCTGATGACCTTTATCACTGCTCTGGAAAATGCGATTGGCAAACAGGCTGAGAAGCAATACCTGCCAATGCAGCCCGGGGATGTCTATGCAACTTATGCCGACGTGAGTGATTTAATGGAAACGGTCGATTTTAAACCATCGACGTCTATTGAAGAAGGGTTACAAAAGTTTGCTCAGTGGTACATGAGCTGGCAAAAATAAAACTCCTGATATAATAAAAACTGCTTATGCCAATCGTGCTTTCTAACTACCGTAATGAGCATGGAGATATGGACGTCAGAACAAGGCAGAATGACGAGTAATAGCAGGGCTACTTGTGCCCTCGGGTATTGCGAGGAATTCTAACGCTGGTCTGATGTTCATATCTCCAGCGCAATAGCATAGTTAGAAAGTTCGATTGGTATTATTACAAAACAGAAGAAGATGTGGAGAAAAGGCTCATGTAAATCATCTGCACCTTCCTTCTTTTCTGTAAACAGCTTAACAAGCTACTGGCAAAAGTCTCTCTATTTAATATCACATCATGCTGCTGTTGCAGCATCAGTTCTGTCATTGGCTTCTCTCAAACGCACTGCTGCCCGATCAATCTCATTGATGTCCTTATCCCTGTGGCGCTCATGCTCATCCAGGGCTCGTCGGTAGCCAGCTTCAATCTGTTCAGAAGTCAGCTCCCCCTCCGCCGGTAGACCAAGCAAATCCCGGTCTACTCTCTCCTGCTCCTGAGCTCTCTGAACAAGCTTCAGCTGCAACTCCCGCTTATTCGTCTCCTTCAAATCTCTTTGTGTTATAAATCGATATAATTGTTCCTGGGCATGCTTAATAAGACTCACCTCACGATCAAATCTCTCTTTTGTCAGCAGCCCTTCATACCAATCGGCTTTTTTTACATTACAGTAAGCTTCAGCCGCCTCATAAATATCGTCCTTTGTAACAACCTCTTTATCCTGATGGATGTCCAGTAGCTGAAATGCTGCGTTGATATTCTCGGGAGGAGGTATGGGAAAATAGTTTGAAGACTTTGTGTTACCAACCAGCCTGTCTTTGATAGGGCGATTAAAATTGTCTTTATGGTAAAGGCGCCCCTCATTCATTTCATGATTGGAGAGAAATAAAAAGTCCAGAGCTACTTTGGCACACCCCAAGACTCTCAAACCAAAAGCGATTCCCGCAGCCACAGCACCTGTAGCCAGTATACTGTAAGGAGACAGAGTAATTAACGAAGAGAAAAAGCCGAGAAGGGTGCCGACAACTCCACCAACCACCATTCGACTACCAAAATAGGTCAATTTGTTTTCTTCACAGCGCTCCCCCTGAAACGGAAGATACCTCAGCCACCGAAAGCTCAGAAAGTCCCCAAGGACAGGCAGCTTCTCTATCGGGATCCTGTCCAACAGCACAGGTAGGCGATCGGTTGGGAATTGATCACTTGAATAGTATCGCAGTACAGCTTCCCCTATAGCTTCACAGGCCATAATAATGATACCGGTCAACGCAGATTTAAGAATGATCGGTAATGCCATCATACCAACCATAAAAGTAGCTCCAGCCATGGCCCAGATAGCCAGATAACCAGCCCAGTTAAATGCATCCAGAACATGCCATAGCGTAGTCTCTACTGCGCAGACAACCCTGTTGAAAAGCGACTTACAACGCTCCGTAAAGGAGAAAGGGTCTTTTTTGATATAAGTCACATCAGGCTCGCGAAGTTCAACATCGCTACTACCAATTGCAGCCTGTACAGAAGAAGAATCACTCAACACGGGAAACTGTGGAGCAACGGGCAAAAGAACAGGTGACTGACTCATAGGTATTTTTTAGAAACTGTTTTCGCTACTTCCTTAACCAAGTGCATGAAGCGGTATAATCTCTTAAGCTAGTAAAGCTAAACTATAGATACACTTTTTCTGTTTGCATGGTCTTTCAATCAATAAAAATTGAGGTAACATTCCCAAGTCTCTTTGCGTCGCGATAACTAACTGATTATTAAAACAAAGGCAGAGTCTGACTATGATTGTTATTCGCCCCATACATGAGCAGGATCGAGAGGCTCTCTGGCAAATCGCCAACCAGACTGGCGCCGGGTTTACCTCCCTGCAGCCTAACCGCCCCATGGTTGATAATAAACTGGCATGGGCACTCACCTCCTTTAAGGAGGCTTCCCGGGAAACATCGTGTAAAAAAAGTGCTTTCGAAGCAGAACAGAAAAATGATCTCTATCTGTTTGTGATGGAAGATACCGAAACCGGTCAGGTTGTAGGTACAGCGGGTATAGAATCCGCCGTCGGGCTTGATGCTCCGTGGTATAACTATAAGGTGAGCAAACAGGTTCATGCCTCACAGCAACTGAATGTCTACACCATGGTAGACACCCTGATGCTCTGTAGCGACCACACAGGCTTTTCAGAATTATGTACCCTCTTTTTACACCCAGATTACCGTCACTCAAAAAACGGCGCCTTTCTTTCCAAGAGTCGCATGCTGTTTATGTCGGCATTTCCAGAACTGTTTGCTGAAGATCTTTTTGCAGAAATGCGTGGCTACTGTGATGATCAGGAAGTTTCTCCTTTCTGGGAATCCTTGGGTCGACACTTTTTTGCCGTTGATTTTGCAGAAGCAGACCGGCAGTCCACCGTCGATAAAGCCTTTATTGCCGAACTGATGCCACGTCACCCTATCTACACGAATTTGTTACCAGATAATGCCAGGGAGGTCATTGGTATTACCCATGAAAGTACGACACCTGCCCGTCACCTGCTGGAATCAGAGGGGTTCCATTACACCGGTTATGTAGACATTTTTGATGCTGGGCCGCTGCTGGAAGCCAGAGTCAAAGATGTACGCTCAGTGAGGGACTCCAGACAGTACAAAGTTAAAATTGTTGACAGCAATACAACGGATGAACGCCGTTGGTTGATGGCCAATAATGAGTTAACCAATTTTCGTTGCATCATGGGCAATCTCTCATACGAAGGGCTTGAGTTCGTCAAAATCACGAAAGAGCAGGCTTCAGCTCTTTATATTGAAGAAGGTCAGTTACTGCGGGTAGTACCTTTATCCAGTTAGCCCAGAGCAAACGCGTAATAGCCAACGAATAAGAGGATGAAAACCATGTCAGAAACAAAAGAACAACAATGCCTCTTCATCAATGGAGAGTGGCTTAAAGCTAATGGTAAGTCCTTTTCATCCGAAAATCCGGGTACAGGCAATGTGCTCTGGCAAGGCGCCAGTGCAACAACAGAACAAGTAGATCAGGCGATAAGTGCCGCTCGGGAAGCCAGTCATAACTGGGCATTTCGCCCTTTTTCAGAACGAGAATCCATAGTAAAGGCTTTTGCCAATGAACTTGAGCAGAATAAAAATGCTCTGGCGGGAATCATTGCCAGAGAAACTGGCAAACCTCTCTGGGAAGCAAAAACCGAAGCTGCCGCTATGGCTGGTAAAATCGCGATATCAATAAAAGCCTACCATGAGCGTACCGGCACTGTTGAAAACGCGATGCCTGTGGGAAAAGCTGTTATACGTCATAAACCACACGGAGTTGTCGCCGTGTTTGGCCCCTACAACTTTCCAGGCCACCTTCCCAATGGGCATATCGTTCCAGCACTTCTGGCGGGGAACACGGTGGTTTTCAAACCCAGCGAGTTAACACCCGCCGTTGCTGAATACACGGTACAACTGTGGCAAAAAGCAGGGCTTCCTGAAGGGGCTCTTAACCTGATTCAGGGAGAGAAAGAAACCGGTATCGCACTGGCTGGGCACCCTGGCCTTGACGGCCTGTTTTTCACCGGAAGCTCAAATACTGGAAAGATGATCCACCAGCAATACGGTGGCCAGCCCGGAAAAATTCTTGCCCTGGAAATGGGTGGTAACAATCCGCTGATTGTCACAGAGATGGCAGATACCAAGGCTGCAGTACACGACACTATCCATTCAGCATTTATTACAGCTGGTCAGCGCTGTACCTGTGCCCGCCGCCTTTTTGTTCCTGCTACTTCCTGGGGTGATCAGTTTGTTGATGCACTCACGGCAGCTACGGCCAAAATCAAAGTAGGCCAATGGGATGATCACGAAACGCCGTTTATGGGAGCCCTGATCTCTGAAACAGCTGCTAAACAGATACTGGCAGCCCAGGAAACGCTGCAAAACCTGGGCGGTAAAAGCCTGCTTTTATCAACACACCTTCAACTCGGAACAGGACTGGTATCTCCGGGTATTATTGATGTGACTGATATCAAAGACCGCCCTGATGAAGAGTACTTTGGCCCACTCCTACAAATTATTCGCTACGATAGTTTTGAAGATGCCGTTGCAGAGGCCAATAACACACGCTTTGGTCTCTCTGCCGGATTGTTCAGTGAAACGCCAGAGCAGTACCAGTACTTTTTGCAGAGAATACGCGCGGGCATCGTTAACTGGAACCGCCCAATTACGGGTGCCAGCAGTGCCGCTCCATTTGGTGGCCCCGGTGACAGCGGAAACCACCGCCCCAGTGCCTACTTTGCTGCAGACTACTGCGCCTACCCGGTGGCCAGCGTAGAGTCGGAGTCACTGTGTATGCCAAAAGACCTCGCTCCCGGGCTCGATTTATAAAAAGCCCCAATGAGTTGAACCGATGATGAAGAAGTAAATAATGAAAACAATAGAAACAAACTTTGATGGGCTGGTCGGCCCTACTCACAACTATGCCGGGTTATCCAGGGGCAACAAGGCCTCAATCAACCATGCAGGCAATGTAGCAAACCCAAAGCAGGCTGCTCTCCAGGGGCTTGAGAAAATGAAAGCCCTCAGTGAACTGGGCTTTGTCCAAGGCGTATTGGCTCCCCAGGAGCGTCCGGACATTACCACACTGAGAAGGTTGGGCTTCACAGGCAGTGACTCACAAATCCTTTCCGATGCGACTCAACAGATGCCTGCCGTTCTGGCAGCCTGCTGCTCGGCTTCCAGTATGTGGACCGCTAATGCCGCGACGGTTTCTCCCAGTGCTGACTGCGTTGATGGCAAAGTACATTTCACTCCTGCCAACTTAATCAATAAATTCCACCGGTCCATTGAGCACGAAGTCACGGGAAATATACTTAAAGCAACGTTTAACAGCCCTGAGCATTTTGTTCACCATCAGTCCCTGCCATCCACTGAATACTTTGGCGATGAAGGTGCCGCAAACCACACCCGTTTTTGCCATGAATACGGCCAGCAGGGTGTTGAGTTTTTCGTTTACGGCAAAGAGGCATTTAACCCGGAAAGTGCATCACCACAGAAATACCCTGCCCGCCAGAGTCTTGAAGCCAGTCAGGCCATCGCCCGCTTACATCAGCTTGATCCAGACAAAGTGGTCTTTGCACAGCAAAACCCTGCGGTCATCGATCAGGGTGTTTTTCATAATGATGTCATCGCTGTTGGCAACCGCAATCTGCTGTTCTGCCATGAACAGGCATTTGTGGATCAGACTGGTGTCTATGAGTCATTAAGAAAGGCGTATGGGCCACAGGACTTCCATATCATTGAGGTGACGGATCAACAGGTTTCAGTAGCTCAGGCGGTAGGCACCTACCTGTTCAATAGCCAACTGCTATCGCTTGGCAATGGCGGCACAATGATTATTGTTCCATCAGAGTGTGAAAATGACCCTGCTGTCTGGAATTACCTGCAAAGCCTGGTTAATAACTCAAGCTGCCCTATTACGGACCTGAAGGTCTTTGATCTTCGCCAAAGCATGAATAACGGTGGAGGCCCTGCCTGCCTGCGACTCAGAGTGGTATTAAATGAGCAGGAACTGGCAGCGACCAATCAGAACTGCCTGATAAACGACCAACTCTTTTCAACCCTCAATAGCTGGGTCAAAAAGCACTATCGTGATCAGCTGTCTGAAAAAGATTTGGCAGACCCTCTGTTACTGACTGAGTCCCGGACAGCCCTGGACGAACTGACCGGCATTCTTAATCTGGGTTCGGTCTACCCATTCCAGAATTAATATCCATCAGCGTATTTAAGTAAAGTTTAATTTTCTACCACACAGACACCAGGGTACGGAGAAGATCTTTCTTTGTGCCTTGGTGTCTTTATGTTGAAAAAATGAAACTGTTAAATTCCGTGATTATTTCCCGCCAAATACCTTTTTATCTTCTGCAATCCTGAATGCCACTGCCGGATGCAGGAAAAGCCGATCAATATAAGCCGCCAGCCGGGGGTACTCTGCAGGCTCAACCTGGACTCCAGCATGGGAGAGATTAATAAAATGAGTGGCCAGTGCGATATCTGCCAACTGAAGATCAGCCCCAAATAGAAAATCCGTTTCCGGCACCTCAGATTCCAGGTAAGCACAGGTCTTTGGCAGCTTGGTTTGCAGAATTTCCTGCACTTTGACTTCGTCAGCAGGCTGATTCACCAGCTTCCTGGCAACACGTTCAAAAAATACCGTTCCCAATACTGGCAACATCACCGTATCGGCATACTCTTCAAACCAGCGGGCCTTCGCCTTTTCTTCGGGAGCTTGTGGGTAGAGAGCACGTTCTGGATAACGGTCCTCAAGGTACTCGCAAATCACCGTTGAGTCTGCAAGCGTCACCTTGTCATCTTCCCAGGCGGGTATTTTTTTCAAGGGACTGATCTTCTCAAAGCCTTCAGGCTTTCTGAAAGGAGTAACCGGCACCAGTTCATGATCAATTTGTTTTAATTCCAGAGTCAACAGAACTTTTCGCACCATGGGCGATAGTGGCACCCCATAAAGCTTACTCATGGTCACATCCTCTATGATTCGTTTTTTCTTCAGCCAAACGCTATCCTACCGTTCATGGCAGCCTTTGCAATATTCACAAAACCAGAGCATGATCTCCCTGCCCTTATCAAGCGAGCCACTGCGCAATGAGCAAAGCACTAAAACATCTCATTCCAGACAATTTTCTCAATGAGTACTGGCAAAAAAAGCCTTTACTGATTCGGCAGGCCATTCCTGATTTCGTCTCCCCCCTTTCTGCTGATGAACTGGCCGGACTGTCTCTGGAAGAAGAGGTTGAATCACGGCTGATCCTTGAAAAAGGAGAAACGCCCTGGGAGCTTCGCCACGGACCGTTTACTGAAGAGACCTTCAGCTCACTGCCAGAAAGTCACTGGACGCTATTGGTTCAGGCGGTCGATCACTGGGTACCGGAAGTGCATGAACTGCTGGAGTACTTTCGCTTTCTGCCCAGCTGGCGCCTGGAAGATATTATGATCAGCTATGCCTCTGACGGTGGGAATGTAGGCCCCCATTACGATCAGTTTGATGTCTTTCTGATCCAGGCAGAGGGTAAACGACGGTGGCAGATCGGCCCCCTCTACAATGACCAGACACCAATGGTTGAAAACACATCGCTGCATATCCTTTCCGAGTTTAACGTTCTTGAAGACTATGTGCTTGAGCCCGGTGATATGCTTTATCTTCCACCTGGCGTTGGTCATCACGGTGTCGCAGAAGGTGAATGCATGACCATCTCGGTCGGCTTTCGGGCTCCCAGCCATCGGGATATTCTGATGCAGTTTACCGATTTTGTATCTGATCAGCTGAGTGAAAGCCTGCGCTATTCGGATGCGGGTCAGCAGCCGGTAAGCAACCCCGGAAGAATAGATGAGCAGGCAATAGACCGGATACAGGCCGTACTTCGCCAATACACCGAAGACAGAAATCTGATTGTTCAGTGGTTTGGCTCAGCCATGACGCAAACCAAGCACCCTCAGGACAGTGAAGATACCATTGAGCAGTGGTCGGAATTAATTTCTGAATTTAGCGCCTGTAATCTAAGAGTCAATGAAGGCTCAAGAATAGCTTTTTATGAGGGTTCATCTTCTGTCGTATTTGTCGATGGCGAGTACCAGCAGTGCAACAATAAACAACTACTCATCTATGCAGAGAAACTTGGCCGTACTCAATATTTACCATCAGAAAATTGGACTTCCTGCGTAGACCCTGAAAGCCAGAAATGGCTGCTGGCACTCGTTAACCAAGGGTCGCTTTACCCAGAGGAAGCGTCTTAAGCTTCCTCTGGGTAAAGTGAGCATTACTAAACCAATGTCTTTAAAACCAGATTCAGAAAAAAGCGGAAAACCATTTCACGATAAATAACCAACCTACTTCTTCCGACTTCTTAAGAATTCTTCTAACCCCTCTATAGGCGGGGGTGGAGGTGGTTGATTATCTTTGCCAGCCCTGACAGAATCAGCCTCAACGCTTTCAGGAATAGTATCATCCTCTGCTGGAGACATAACCTCTACCTCGTCCCGGGCTGGAGGTAAGCTGGAAGTATCATCAGGCTCTTCAACACTATCCCGTCCAGTAAGCGGCTGTAAAACTGGAGAGCCACTTTCAGAATTCAGTGTAGCCCCCATATCCATATTGGGTGACTGTGGACTTGCCTCACGAGGTGATGGAATTGTCCCTGGAGATGACGGGCTTGTCTCAGTTGGTAATGGTCTTATGACAACTGGCGAGTCAACATTCTCCTCACTCTCCCAATAGTCAGAATCAACCACCAACCGGAAATCATCTCCCTGCCTTTGGAGTCCATTATCCTCGGATCTGGGTACTTGTAGTTCATCAGCTAGTTTTCTAATAATCTCAAGAGATAAATTTCCTACCCCTGTAGTAAATACACCGTTGGAGTCTGCATTCGGTGTATCAGTGATACCCAGAACCTCTGCAAGACCAGTGAATGCTTGACCAGAGAACTCCCCACTAGCTATCGCATTATCAAAAATCTGTTCAACTAAAACCCTCTTTCCATCGGTCTCACGTAGTTTCTGAGTAATTACAGGGTTAACCCTATCAGTGAGCCCCAGAAGAGGATATCCCTCTACCGCTTTTCCAATTGCCGCTTTTATAGATTCAGAGGTTTCTTCCTCCAGAATCCTCGCACGTATATCCTCTTGGCCAGCGCTCTTCCAAGAACCATCTCTGGTTTGATAAGCAAACAAGGCTCGGAATAAGCCAACGCCATCCTCATTGAGAACCTCTCCGGCTCCCAAAGGCTGGGGAGGCATTACTGGCGACTGACCCGAAGATACAACTGGTGATGGCCCTGGGGATACCGCTGGCGATTCCTCCTCTGCAACATCCGGTATTGGTAGCTCCTGAGCAACAAGATATCGCTGACACAGCTCACCAAAATTTGGCAGCTTCTTCCATTTTGTACTTGTTGTACTTGGTTCAAGGCCATCTGCTGGTTCTGCTTTGCTAGAACCACCAGGTATTAAGCCATTTACACCACTATAGAAAGGCACTCTTTCTATCATATGGATCTCATGAGGATGCAGGTGCTCCCATAAGTTATATTCTGTAAACAGGCGTATCTCCTGTTCAGACATTTCCTGCAGTGGGTGCGTACTATTTAAACCCTCAGCAATACTGAGTTCAGATACCAGTCCTCTCTGGCCCTGGTCTGAAACTGAAGACGGTGTTTCAACACGGTCTTCCCCAGTAGTGGCTGGCTGAAAATCTGGAATAACGTCTTCTGGAAGGTCAGTTCTTAAAAGCGGACTTGAGACAGTTGAGACATCATCTTCATCGTCATCAAACCCATCAGCTCCTAACACTACACCAAAACCTTCATTCAGCCTTCGAAATCCTGGTTGACCATCATTACTGGATACAGGTACGTTTAGCGCAGCGGGTAGTTCATCGATAATAAGCTTGGACAGAGTTCTCATCTCAAAAGCATAGGGATCATTGCGATCACTGGTCATTAAGTCTGTGACACCCAGCACCTCTGGAAGATGACTGAACGTTCTGTCAGAGAACTTTCCATTCACTATCGCCTTGTCAAAAATTTCCTCGACTAATCGCCCTTCCTTATCCAAATCCTCCATTCTCTGCACTATTGTACGCTGAGCGGTATTGTAAGAATCCAGATCAAGGTACTCATTGGCAGCCTTTTCAATGGCCAGTTTTATCGGTTGAGCGATAGCCTCATCTCTCATCATGGCACGCACTTCAGCTTCAGAATCATACTCCCAACCTCTGTCTCCGGTATGATATGCAAACAAAGCACGGTATAAGCCAAGACCATCATCATTCTTAACCCGAAACATAGTCAACGACTGGGTAGACAAAGACGATACACTATCATCATCTTCAAAACTGACCCTTCTCCCGGACTCTCCCGCTTGATCACCAGCATTGCTACGGGGGCTGGCTTCATCAGCCCTTTCAGGCAAGGCCCCAGGCGGCATGTTTGAACGTTGCGGGCCTGTCCAAGGAGCTACCGGGATGTCAACACCAGAGTCAGCATCCTCATCGTTCTCAAACCTAGGAGGTAAAAAACCTCTAATCTGCTCTTGTACCCGCCCCCATTGATTTACCGTGTCTTCAGGAGCTATATGACTAGTATCTGCGCTTTCCTTTGCATGTGCGTCTACGTTACTTTTCAATGCATCAAGCGCTTGCTGTCTCGCTCTTTCTGTCTTTTTCTTATGGTCGTCCTCGGGTGAGAGTATTTCTCCTTCCCCAAAAGCTGAATCCCCGTCTTCAGAAACAACCGGCTCATGCTCAGGATCATTGGTAGTTACATGTGAAGGAAGTGGTCCTGCTGGCTTGGGAGTACTAGTATTCCTTGGCCTCCCTTGAGACTCCACACTAACGCCTTTGAATTCAAGGTGGATGATTGGATGTTTTATCAACTCAAATTGGTCCTGAAAGCCCTGAATCTCTTGCTCGGAAGAACCGCCACTCTGAGATAACTGATGAAGAAGTCGGTCAAAACTTTCAGTACCGCTGGAAATTTTCTGTTTTATGCTTTCCTCAACATCCTCAGATTGATGTTTAGCTTTCAGTTCCTGTTGATGTTTAGCTTTCAGCTCTTTAACTAAATCCTGAGATTTACCAACCCATGATCTCAAGTCAGATAACGGTAAATCCAAACCTTCCAGCTCGGGCGGAATTAAGCGGACCCTTTCCCCACCAGGCAAATTAAAGGTTACTTTTACATCATCCAACTTATCCTTTTTCAGTTGCTTAATTATTTCCTTAGACGCTTTATTAAATGCCTTAACAACTTTTTCTTCTGGAAGATCCCACTTATCTTCCATTTTTTTCTGCATTTCTTCCAGCGCAAATGCAGTTGCGTCAATATACCTCATCTCTTCTTTTTGCTTGAGGCTTTGTGCAAGAGGTTCCTGATCGTGCAAAAGCTTGTTCAAACTTTTCCTAATTTCTTCAGGACCTCCACCCGACCTGTTTGGAGAAACCGTACTTCCCGGGGCGCTGGCTGGTTGAACATTTTCAGGCAGCCCGCTACTTCTAACAGAATCACCATCTCTGGGAATACTCGTTTCTGCAGGGTGAGGAGAGACACTCTGCTGAGTTGACGTTTTACCTGTCTTTGCAGGGTCTCTATCACCAGTATGTGTTGGGGGTACTGAAGGACCAACTGAGTTGCCTGATGGAGGGGATCCTGGAGTGGTCATAGAAAATCCTTTTAAATCAATATTGATTCAGATAAGAGTCAATTAATATTTTTTAAACACACTAGGTCATTACAATAAATATAACACCAATAAAAAAAACAGAAAAAATCAATAAAAACAAAATATTACAACTCATTGTTTTTTTGACAACTTCAACAGCAAACAAAAAGATAATTTAAAATGTGACACTTGCCTAACAACCATCGTTTCTAATTAAAAATAAACCACCCAATACTTGATAAATAAAAAAAACAAGAACATATTTTTATAAAGGAGTGAATAATCAACAAATATTCACCTTACGTAGAAATACCGCATTCAGGTAATGCCAATGATTAATTTCTTGATCAAAGTATTCTTTATACCTATTGTTTTTTTTGTCCCTGCAGGATGGTTTGGATTTAAGCTTTATGCTGAAACCCAGCTGATTGAAGCAATAAACAAGTATGCACCTCTGGCATCTGATTACGCAGATATAAAGTTTGATGAAGTTAATGTTCATATAACTGGAAAAGTAACAATAACAAAAATAACAGTAATCCCTGCGAAAGCCTTTAAAAGCCCAGTCAATATAGAAAGGCTATCTGTCATCTTCCCCAGCACTTTGACAATGATGAAGACCATGTATGATGTCAGTACTGGAGAAGTCTCAGAACTACCTGATTCATTGCGCTTCCAGTATGATGGAATTCGACTTCCACTAGCCGGTAATGAAGAATTTTATACAGGATTCAATGATACGCGCCAGTTACAACTCAAAGAAGAGCTAGATGGAATAGTAGAGCCTATCTGTGGTGATGAATATATTATCGGCCTGAGTGAATTGAAGCAGATGGGTATTTATACGCTCATTGATGGACACTTCTGGGAATATAATTACACCCCCGAAAATCAGAAAATGGTGGTTCGATTTGGTATCAGTGCCACAAACCTATATAAGGCCTCCATACAGGCAAGCTTTTACAAAAAAGGATCTCCTGCTCTCAATGATTTCATGCAAGTTCCCTCTCTAAGCAGCGCTGAATTCTCCTATCAGGATGAGGGTCTGGTCAAGATGAGCAACCAGTATTGTGCCCATAGTTCTGGAATTTCTACCGAAGAATACATTAACCGTCTAATCGACCTGCCGGACAGCTTTTATTTTTATACAACAGGCATTGTCCCTAACGAAGCGATGAAGAATGCCTATATCAACTTTCTGAAGAATCCAGGTACTGTGACCATCAAGGCACACTTACCTCCCAGCTTCCACCCTCAGGCCTTATCTGTATATGATACTGAGCTCTGGGTTTCATCATTTGGCCTCTCTCTGCAGGTTAACAACAGCACCGTTTCTCCTTTTGAAATCATCACTCCAGCTCATTTTGGCCCGGCTGGGGATACAGATGACCAGGAGATGGCAGAAACCCCTTCCATGAATAACGAATCACCAATCGAGAAGGAATGGAAGCCTCAACCCAGCTATGGTG
Organism: Endozoicomonas atrinae; assembly: GCF_001647025.1. Classification (GTDB taxonomy): domain Bacteria; phylum Pseudomonadota; class Gammaproteobacteria; order Pseudomonadales; family Endozoicomonadaceae; genus Endozoicomonas; species Endozoicomonas atrinae. The sequence goes on along the minus strand of NZ_LUKQ02000013.1, from coordinate 5,267 downwards.
ATGACTCAAAAACCTACATCTTCGTTGATGAAGTGCCTTCAACCGACCAGAAAACGGAAAGACTGAACCATCAACGGTCCAGAGATATTCCTATTTATGAGTTACCTGATCATATTGGCGCCTGGCTAGAGGTCTTTGTCGAGCAGTCGAAAAGTTTCCGAGGAGAGCTGATAGCCGTCGAACGCGAAAGGCTGTTATTGAAAGTTCGATCTGGAGGCGGCAGCATCACAATGCCCATTAAGCTTCATCGCATTAAATCTATTAAGCCCAGGTAAAAAGGCACAAAGTTCAGGTCATAAAAAAACCGGCATTTGTAATCAAATGCCGGTTTTACTTTGAGTTATATAAGCAGTTTAGTCATTACTGACATGGCAGACCAAAGCCAGATCCATTAAAACCCAGCTCATCTACCGGGAAGCATTACATCATGCCGCCCATACCACCCATACCGCCCATGCCGCCCATATCAGGCATAGCTGGAGCATCTTCCTGCGGCTCATCAGCAACCATGGCTGCAGTAGTGATCATCAGGCCTGCAACAGAGGCAGCTGCCTGCAGAGCAGAACGGGTTACCTTGGCTGGATCCAGGATACCCATTTCGATCATATCGCCGTATTCACCGGTAGCTGCGTTGTAACCGAAGTTACCAGAACCAGCCTTAACCTTATCAACAACGACAGACGCTTCGTCACCAGAGTTGGTAGCGATCTGACGGATTGGGCCTTCCAGGGCACGCAGGATCAGCTCAACACCAGCACGCTGCTCAGCGTTAATGGTTTCAACGTTGATGGCAGACAGGGCACGAACCAGGGCAACACCACCACCGGCGACCACACCTTCTTCAACCGCAGCACGGGTAGCGTGCAGGGCGTCTTCAACGCGGGCTTTCTTCTCTTTCATCTCAACTTCGGTAGCAGCACCTACCTTAACGACAGCAACACCGCCAGCCAGCTTGGCTACGCGCTCCTGCAGCTTCTCTTTGTCGTAGTCAGAAGAAGAGTTTTCGATCTCAGCACGGATCTGCTCAACACGGGCAACGATGTCAGCCTGAACGCCAGCACCGTCAACGATGGTGGTGTCTTCTTTAGTGATCTGGACGCGCTTGGCAGTACCCAGGTCGTCCAGAGTCGCAGTTTCCAGAGACAAGCCAACTTCTTCAGAGATCACAGTCGCGCCAGTCAGGATAGCGATATCCTGCAGCATGGCCTTACGACGGTCACCGAAGCCAGGAGCTTTAACCGCAGTTACCTTAACGATACCGCGCATGTTGTTCACAACCAGAGTCGCAAGGGCTTCGCCTTCAACGTCTTCAGCGATGATCATCAGCGGCTTGCCAGCTTTGGCAACGGCTTCCAGAACTGGCAGCAGTTCACGGATGTTGGAGATTTTCTTGTCAACCAGCAGGATGAAAGGTGCTTCCAGATCAGCAGACATTCTTTCCTGATTGTTGATGAAGTAAGGAGACAGGTAACCACGGTCGAACTGCATGCCTTCTACAACTTCCAGTTCGTTTTCCAGACCACTGCCTTCTTCAACAGTGATAACACCTTCTTTGCCTACTTTTTCCATGGCTTCAGCGATGATCTGACCAACCAGCTCGTCGGAGTTTGCAGAAATGGTACCTACCTGAGCGATGGACTTGCTGTCAGTACAAGGAGTAGACAGAGCTTTCAGCTGTTCAACAACGGCGATAACCGCCTTGTCGATACCACGCTTCAGGTCCATTGGGTTCATGCCAGCGGCAACGTACTTCAGGCCTTCGTTCAGGATGGACTGAGCCAGAACAGTAGCGGTAGTTGTACCATCACCTGCCTGATCGTTAGCCTGGGAAGCCACTTCCTTAACCAGCTGGGCACCCATGTTCTGGAACTTGTCTTTCAGTTCGATTTCCTTGGCTACGGAAACACCATCCTTAGTGATGGTAGGAGCGCCAAAGGATTTCTCCAGGAGAACGTTACGGCCCTTAGGACCCAGAGTAGCCTTTACAGCGTCAGCCAGAATGTTGACGCCCTTGAGCATTTCTTTGCGAGCTTCGTCGCCGAATTTAACTTGTTTAGCTGCCATGGTTGGTGACCCTATGCACTATTTGTGAAATCGGAAAATTGCCGTTTGATTGCTGAACAATCAGCCTTCCAGAACGGCGGAAATGTCACTTTCAGACAGAATGATCAGCTCTTCACCGTCAATCTTCACGGTGTTTGAGTCCGCATACTTGCCGAAGATAACCTTGTCACCAACGCTAACGCCAACAGGACGCTTTTCACCATTGTCCAGGAACACGCCATCGCCGACTGCAACCACAACACCCTGATTAGGCTTTTCAGTTGCAGAACCTGGCAGTACGATGCCACCAGCAGAGGTAGTTTCTTCTTCGACACGACGAACGACCACGCGATCACGCAACGGACGGATTTTCATCGATTCTTTCTCCAACAGTTTGCTTATGCCGTGCAACCTTTTACAGGTTGCTCGCTATCAACGTAATGGCAGTGAAATGATGTACTATCGCTTCACTATGGCCCGGTTTACCCGAACCTCCCAAGTATTCACCAGGGATGAAATTCACTTTGGCACTGGCCTTAAATGAAAGTTCAAAGCCTTGCCGAAGTCTTATCAGGTGTTCCACTTAGTATGGGTGGCTGATGCAGTTTTCAAGAGGCTAATGGAAAAAAAACTGACTTTTCCACAAAACTCAGGACTTGCACTCCAGATAGACTGATAAATTCGTTAAATGTTCAGAAATCAAGGCTTATCAATTACGGGCGCTTTTGACTTCCTGAGCCACCATCATCCTCTTCACGGGTATAGTCCCCATCAATGGTGTGGTTAAGATGGGTTTGCTCGTGATGCCATGATGGCTCACGCCGGTACTCAGCCTCGTAGATATTGGTTTGTTGGACCTTAACCCCGCTGACTTTCAGCCAGCGGCGGATCAGCAGCCGACGAACCGGTGGAATCAACAGGAATATCCCCAGAAAGTCGGTAATAAAGCCGGGGATCAACATCAACAGGCCGCCCAGGGCAATGGCCAGATTTTCCAGCATTTCCATAGCGGGCAGTTCGCCTGCAGCCATCTTCTGGCGGGCCCTTAACGTTGTTTTGAAGCCCTGACGGCGAATCACTTCGATACCAATAAATACCGACAGAATAACCAGGGCAACCGCATTCCAGGCACCGATGATGCTACCCACTTTGATCAGCACCACCATTTCCAGGATGGGTAAAAGAATAAACAGTAGAAAGAGGAAGCGCATAAGAGGCCCCGTTAATCATTGGAGCCTCCTATATAGAGGCGGTGTCGTTTTTTTTCAAGGGTTGCCAGCTCAGAGTGGCATCAAGCCGCTTTGGCCATGGCCACCAGCTGCTGGCGAACTTCCATGGCACTGACCGCATTCTCTGGAAATGGAATACGGACCACTTTCCTGCCCAGCAGGATATGCATGCCTTCTGAGTCGACCCCTGCCATTTTTGGACTAACTCCTTCAGGAATAACGACTTTAGCAGCCAGACAATACTTCACCATGGCATCCACATGATCTTCATTCATATGATCAATCATGCCTTTGCCCGCTTCACCAAAGAATGGGTTCGCTTTGCAAAGCAACTCATTTTTCACCCAGAAAATTTTACCAAAACCACCGATAAAGCGAGCCTTCACCAGCTTGATGCGGTAGAAATCGAAGTTATGGGTGTTGCTGTAGTTTCTGGCCTGAGGGAAATAGTTGAAGTAGTGCTCAGCAACGTCTTCAGGGGTTTCTATTTTTTCGGCGTCTCCCATCCAGGTCAGGCGCCCGGCTGTGTGCACGTCATCAGTATCCGTGTCACTGACAATAAGCGAAACTCTTGGGTTTTCTTCGATATTTTTGGTGTGCTGGGCAATCGTACTGATTTGAATGATTGGGCAACCATTCGCGTCCAGGCAATAAGGCATGACAGAACCAAAGGGGTAGCCCGGAACATCCTTGGAGTGCGTCGACAAAATGCCGTGGTATTCCCCCAGCAGCAGTTTTCTGGCCTCACATGCCGCTGCTTCCTTGGTATCCATCATAACTAAACTCCTGTGGGTGTTTATTCATTATCGTTTATTGACAGTGTAACTGTTGAAAAATCAGCCACTGATGATGTGTTGATCGCATTATATGGGAATGAGATTTATTATCAATAACCATTATGGATGTTGTCTTTTATTCCGTTTCGTTTCAGGATGATCACTGTACCGTCCACCAATGAAGTATAAGAACAATTATGAACATCAAAGATAAAAATATCCTGATCACAGGTGCTGCCAGAGGGCTCGGCCTGGCAATGGCCAGCTGGTTTGCAGAGCGTGGTGCCAACATAGGCCTTATCGATCTGGACACCCCCGAACTTCATGAAGCAGCCGAACTCTGTCGTTCAAAAGGTGTTAATGCTGTAGCACTGCCAGCCAATGTTGCTGAAGAGGCTCAGGTTGAAGCAGCGGTCCAGAAAGCCTCAGCAGAACTGGGTCCATTGAATGGCCTGGTAAATAATGCTGGAATTCTCAGGGATGGTCTGCTGATCAAAGCCAAAGATGGCAAAGTGACCGACAAACTCTCCTTCGACAAATGGCAGGCCGTCATAAATGTTAACCTGACTGGTGTATTCCTCTGCGGCCGTGAAGTCGCAGCCAGCATGATTGAAAGCGGCTCACAGGGTGTTATCGTCAATATCGCCAGCATTGCCCGTGAAGGGAACTTTGGACAAAGTAACTACTCTGCCGCCAAAGCGGGTGTTTCAGCCATGACGGTAACCTGGTCCAAAGAGCTGGCCAAATACGGCATCCGTTGTGCAGCCATTGCTCCAGGCGTTATTGAAACGGAAATGACTGGCAGCATGAAGCCAGAAGCCAAAGCCAGATTAACCGCCGGCATTCCGGTTGGACGAATGGGAACACCGGAAGAAATTGCCCAGACCGTTGGCTTTATTTTTGAAAATGATTATTACAATGGGCGAGTTTTAGAGCTGGATGGTGGTTTGAAGCTGTAACAATAATGCCTCCTAGGCATTTGAGCCACCTGGAGGCAAACATCAATAACAAAATCAGTTTGCCTGTTTTTTGATTTTCCAAGCCTTTTGGACTGCCCCTGTGCTAATTCACCTTTGACCCAAGACAAAACTCATACCAATCGTAATTTCTAAATCCTTAACCTGAATCCAGCTATGCTCAGGCATCATTACCAAGCATTTTATCTGGAACAGATGTCTCGTCGACCACAGCTACCCGAAGGTTTTGGGCATGTTGATTT
>NZ_LUKQ02000129.1 GCF_001647025.1 Endozoicomonas atrinae | reverse complement strand
GCGTCATTCGTAAGGCGATCAAGAACCGGAAGATTTTTCGGACTGATGAGTCAGTCATGAAGGTAATCTATCTGGCCATGGAAAAAGCTTCCGAGAAATGGACCATGCCGATCAGGAACTGGAAAGCAGCCATGAACCGGTTTGAAATTATGTTTCCTGACCGGTTCAAGGAGTAATAGTTTTGGTGGCGTTTACACAGAATTATTTACAGGCTCGATTTTCTTATTATTTTTTAAAATATACACAACATTTATTTCTTAAAACTTCTTATAGGCTTTTCCATGTAAAAACTAGCCTTTCAGTCAGATAGAATCTATTGTATAAATCTGGTTTCAGATAGTGATCTAAAAATAATAAGGCAGCAGACTTATAACAAACAACCTTATTACATCAATCATCGTTTATATCACCATCTGCAACTATTTTTTCCATTACCAAACGTATAACCGTTTTTTATAATATACTCTATGGCTCCTGTACACTATAAAAAATTGACTTTTAACCTTTCACAACAAACCGGTATGCTTTAAATGAGTAGTGTTTTTTTACCGGACAACAGATCTCTTGTTGCTGAAGACAGTTCGGGAAATAAATATATCGCTATAAAGATGGAAGTCAGGGAGAAACTCAGTGAACTGTTTACAGCAACGGCGACCGTGTTAGTAGACCGTCATAGCAGTAGCGAGAGCGACCTGATGAACAAGCCTTTGACCATCAGCTATCGTCCCGGTTATGAAGCACAACGAGACACTCGATTTATTATCAATGGTTACGTAAATGAGCTTTGGAAATATTCAAAGGAAAATGGTGAAACTTTATGGGAGATAGAGCTGGGCCCCTGGTTATTTGAACTTGGACTGCGAAAAAACAGTCGAATTTTTCAGAACATGGATTTCCGGGAAATTATCGATCAGATCTGCATGGAATATGACTTTGATACGTCGATCAGGTTTGTTGATTGTGATGATGCAGAACCCCGTATATTTTGCGTTCAGTATCAGGAGACTGATCTTGAATTTATATCCAGACTCCTCAGTGAAGAGGGTAAGCTCTACTATTTCACTCATTCTGATGACAGTCATACCATGGTAGTTGGTTCAAACAATCAAGCTTTTACCGAGTTCAAAGGTGAACCTGTTGAATATGGCGAAGAGGCCAGTGATAAAATCAAAAGCCTGCGTCGCTGGACTCCCGTTTATCACCCCCATTATGGCGGTGAAGCTGTCGCTACCGGGTATAACCGTGAGCAAGCAGCAGTGATCAGGAGTTCAAGCGTCCGATCAGACATAAGCTCAGGAATAACGCCTTCCAGTGGCACTACGCTTTGGGATTCCCGCATTGGCCACCCGTCGCTGGCTGACCAGACAGCCCTGAACTTTGTTAACCAATTATCTTCCTATTGCGCCAATTGTACGAGTTCGCAACCTCAACTGCGCTCTGGTACAAAGTTTGAGATACGCTGTCATCCAGATTCTGACCAGCAGGGAGAGTATTATATTGATCAGATCACTCATCAGTTTCATTGCGCTGTGACCGAACAATCTGAAAACCGGCAAAAGGAATATTCCAACGCCTTTACCTGTATCAATATTGACTATCCTTTTGTCCCTCCTGTCCTCAGCAAGCCCAGAATTTACGGCATACAAACGGCGTTGGTTTCAGGACCCGACAGTCAGGAGGTTTATCATAATGAGCAGGGGGATATTAAAGTTCGTTTTCATTGGGATACCTCAGAAACAACAGAGGGTGATCAATGCTCCTGCTGGATACCGGTGGCTCAATCACTGGCAGGGACTGATTTTGGAGCCTCGGTATTGCCTCGTGTCGGACAGGAAGTAGTCGTCTGTTTTATTGATGGCGACCCCGATCAGCCTGTAGTGACAGGGAGCCTGTTTAACGGTCTTCACAAAAGGCCCTACGATGAAGGTCATTTTACCGGGTTTAAGACCCTCTCCATGCCGGATGGCACTGAAGGACACGAGGTGAGGTTGAACGATACCAAGGATCAGGAAGAATTTTACATTAGAAGCCAGAAAGACATGCTGCTGGAAGTTGTCAATGACATGGTCTCCACTGTGGTTGGCAATCAAACCATGAATACAGAAAAGAATCTGGCTTTTTCATCCGGAGCTGATCTAACTATCGAATCCAAAGCTAATGCCAGCTATTCATCTACTTCTGACACCATGGTCAAGGGACAGAAGATTACTATTGAAGGGAGTTCAGGTATTACTCTTAGCTCAGGGAATAGCGAAATCAATATCGGCCCATCAGGTATTACCATAAAAGCGACCCGTGTGACGATTGAATCCGATGTGATGACCAAGATCAATGGCAAGATGGTTAACATTAAGGGTGAACTGGCAGCTCTCAGTGGAGAGATGGTTGATATCACGGGAAAAATGGTCACTTCCAGTGGTGACGCCTGTGTGAGTTTAAACAGTGACGGGGTGTTGATTATTAATGGTAAGTTAACCATGGTTAATTGAGATGATGAGTGCCTTGCTGTCTGATGACCTGCCCAGACTTCTGGAACTGTATGATTTTGATGAACCGCTTGTCGAGCTGGCACAAGAGGTGAATAAGCCAAGCCATCTGCTTTCCGTTTTGTTGACTGAACAATGCTTTGGCGCTGCAATCACTTTTTTAGCGCATTGCCTTAAAAAAGATTTTTCCATTACCTGGGGTTACGCTTGTCTGAATCATGCTCCCGTGTCATGGAGCAAACAAGAGATAAATGTCCTTGAGGACATTGAATCCTGGTTAAAGGAACCCACGGATAATCACCGTCGGATACATGAAAAAAACCTGCACGTTCTTGGCGTAAAATCCCCTGTTGCCTGGCTGGGACAGGCAATATTCTGGAGTGGCGGAAGCATTACTCCCGAAGGTGCACCGGATGTCAGCCCCAGTCCCTCCTTGTTCGGTCAGGCGGTATCCGGGGCTATTCAACTGGCAGGACTGGTTGAGGATGCCAAACATAGCAATACGCTCTACCCTCGATTTATCAACCTGGGAATCAGGCTGGTGGAGGGTATGCAAAAAGATGATTTACTCTCTCTTTCACCGGAAGGAATATAATGTATGATGCCTGCAGCCCGTGTTATGGATATGCATATGTGCCCGATGCAAACGCCCGCAGTGCCTCCAATACCGCACGTAGGAGGGCCGGTGTTACCATCGACTTCTGTGCCCACCGTGCTGATTGGTTGCCTACCTGTGGCTGGCGCTGGCCAGCAGTGCGTATGTGTTGGACCACCGGACTTGATTGTTGGCTGCAGTAAATCAGTGCTTGTAAATAAACGGCCACTGTCCAGGATGGGAGATTCCACAGCTCACGGAGGAGTTATCGTCATGGGGTGTCCCTCAGTATTGGTGGGTGGTTGAATTCAACGGCAAGAGCAGGAGCTCGATTTCTCATTTTTCAACCTGAAAAATGCTTTATTACTTGCAGCAAACAATACCAGGCAAAAATACACTCTCTTTTATTATCCAATGAGGTGGTAATAGGAAAACAGGTTTTCTCACAGTTAATAATTCAGTTGATGTCATTTTTTAACCCGGAGACGCAATGATCAGATATGCCATCAAGTTGCCATTGGCTTTGTTATTTACCACACTTATCGGCTGCACCAGTGGACTAACGCCAAAAAAAACCATTAGAATCAACATAAAAGCCAGTGAACAATTAAACCCATATTCGGGCGTTGAGCAACACCCTTTGTTTATTCAGGTTGTACAACTAAAGAACATTGATCACTTTCAGTCTCTTGATTTCAAATCTTTATATAATGAGCCTGCAAAAGCACTGGGAGAAGATCTGATCTATCTTGAACAAACTTTTCCGATCAAACCCGGAGACACGGTTACCAAAACCATCAAACCTGAGCCTGATACGGACTTTATTGGATTACTTTATTTTTTCAGTAACTTTGAAAAGGCGACTACACGGCATTGGCTCCCTGTTCAGCCCAGAAAAAAACAGTGCTTTAATATTTTATTGAATAACACCAAGGGGCTGATAGAGCGCTGCAAGTGAAGAGTCTATTTTCTGATAATTCCCTTTATTTTATCGTTGATATCTGAGGACTGATATATTGAAACCCTATCCTGTGTGCTGGCTTGAAGGTGCTTTCATGACCCCCCAGCACTTTCAACAGCAAAACCGATTCACACAGTACCTTGCGGGTCAGTATTATGAGCTGATGAACCCGGTTTGTTTTGGCTTTACCTCATTGGAAATTGATGTAGAGTTGTTGAAATCAGGCAAGTTCTGCATCCGTTATGCCAGAGGAATACTTCCGGATAACACCCCTTTTCTTCTCGATGAACCTTTAACCACCACGCCTCCACCAGCAACCAGTGACGCTGTTGTTACCCTTGTTTTACCAGTAACCCGTGAAGGCTGTTCAGTTATTGGTGATTCAACACAACATCGTTATCGGTTTTATTCTCAGGATCTGGTTGACTGTGTTATTCCCGATGCTCCCGTTGCCCATGTAGATATGGCCCGTCCAAATTTTCAATTAAATTTTTCCGGTAAATCCACGGAAGGTTATGTGGGCCTGAACGTAGCCCGGATTTCCCATTTTGATGGTAACGGTGCTATTCAGCTGGATAGCAGCTTTATTCCTTCCGCCATTAATTTACACATATCCCGTGTTGTAATGGATAAGGTGGAACAGCTGTTTGGTAGAATCAACCAGATGGCCAGTGCTGTTGCTTTCAGGCTGGATAGTGGCAAGAAGTTTAAAAGTGAGTATTCATTATTGCAGGATCGCTTATGGAGTATGTGTTTTAGTCAATGGCAGGCACGCCTTGCTGTTTTGATGTCACGCCCTCACCTTTTTCCCCACGAACTTTATCATGAGCTTTTCTCCATGGCTGGTGGGCTTTCTGGACTGACTGGCTGTGAAATCCCCACACCAAAAGCCTTACACCCGGATTTACTGGGCGATGTTTTACCAGAAATATTCGAACAACTTATTAATGCAATGGATGTAGTCTCTCGCGACTCTGTAATGGAAGTCCCACTTGACCACTCTGCCTTCCAAATGGAGAGAATCCTGGCAGCTGCCATACCCACAGCTCTTGATGCAAATGTTCAGTGCGTTCTTTCTTTTGAAATTCCAGGCGCTGATTCAGGATGGCTAATGGCCAATATACCCCGGTTTGTGACGGTTGCGCCCCAGCACAGGATTCAATCACTATTAAAAGCAGCCATATCGGGACTCAAACTGAAGCCATTGGCGATGCCTCCGATAGAGTTGTGTTTACCGAATTGCCAGACTTTTGTCATTGATCTCAGCGACCCCCTGATCAAAGACTGTACCCATCTCGCTCTGCATTTTGATAAACAGCTGGGTGATCCGAACGTCAGGCTTTTCATGATTCAAACGGCTTGAGGAGGAATCCCCATGTTCGACAGTGTTGCCAATCCTGATGATGACAGTCCGGATAGTGTTCTGCCTGAGCTGCCGGAGAATGAGCTTGACCCCATAAACGGTATGATACCGATTCATACCGGAAATCTACTCGTAGATGGAGCATTGCCACTGCTGACTCTGATCAATGCTATTAAACGGCTCGAGTCACCCACCAGCATTTCCGTCTTTTACGATAGTATCCAGAACCAGCTGCAGCACTATGAGAGAGAGGTTCAGCATCGGGATATAAAGCAGGCTGCGTTGATACTTGCAGCAACGCTGGATGAGTTAATCATGGCAACATCCTGGGGAAGCCGTTTCTGGCTGGAAGAAACATTGTGCAGTCGTTTATTCAAAAGAAGGGATGCAGGCAGATATGTCTTTGAGATTATTGATGAGAGCCTGAAAACTCCTGATAAACATATGGATCTGTTATTTCTCTCTTTTATCTGTTTCAAGTTTGGCTTTAGTGGTCAGTTCAGTGATGGAAAACGGGAAGGACTGAATTCACTGCAGGTAAATCTCTATCATCTGTTCATAAAGCAGGGTGTATTGCAAAAAATGAAGCTGGGGTTCAAGTCAGCTCAGAAAGAATTCCAGCCCTTAAGATCGTTTCCCTATCGACGAACCCTGTTGTTTTTTTGGGGTACTTTTATCTTTCTATTTATGATTGGTGGCATTTTGATCTATGAGCAGAAAACTATTGGTATTGTCACACTCGAAGATGCCCGGAATGTTTCAAACCAACCGACTGATGGTTATCAATTAACCACTACGGAAACTATTTATGAGCACTTATTTAATAAGAATCCTTAAGTTAACGTGTTTTATTGTGGGGGCTGTTTCTTTAGTCCCACTGGCTTTGCTTGCATTTGTCCTGAAATGGATAATCACTTTTTACTCGCTGATCGTAGGTGGCTGTGTTTTTCTTTGCTTCGGATTATGTTTTTCCCTGCTGCAGAAGCGGAGTGAACGCCATGAGCGTGAAATACATAGCTATATATCCGATTTTTTAGCCAAGAAAGTGAGCCGTAGCAATCGATACCATCGGCCATTATTTCTGGTTTTTTCTGATAACAACCAGGCTCTGGATCAGCTTTTTCACACCCTGGGGCTTGAGCTATTCATGCCTCATATTGCCAAGGAAAAGTTTGTAGAGGCCTGGCACGGTAAAGAGTGCTTATTGCTCCATATCAATAAACTGAAAGCACTGGAAGATAACAACCTGAGCTGGAATACCATGCTTGCCCTGGTGAAAAGCAGTCGGCCTCGGCAGCCTTTTAATGGCGTTCTTTTTGATTTACCATTGGACATTCTCTCAATGCCCCCCGAAAAGCAGGAAGCCTATTTTGGCTGTATCTATAAGCATTCCTGCCATGCAGCTTCTTCATCACAGCAAAAACTGCCGACCCTCTTCATGTTCTCCGGAATAAGCCAGTTAGCCGGGTTTGAAAGCTTTTGTAAAAGTCTGCATCGGGATGAACTTGTCAGTCCATTAGGGGCTATTCGACCAAAAGACAGTACTGCTGACATTGGGCACTGGTTTTACTTATCCTGGCAGAAGCTGCTGCAACAGATATTTTTTCGTCAATCTGAATTCATCGGACTGATTTACAATAGCCAACACGCTGCTGATGATAGCTTGGAAACGCTGTTTCAACTGTCAACGTTCGGCAGTCAAATACAACCGCTTGTCACTCGTTATTCTGAATCCTTACTAACTAACGGGATAGATATTGCCGGATATTTCATCTGCCCGCCAAGTAATAGCACCGATAACAGGCGTTATGATTGTGTAGCCACCTATTGTCATTCCCGTTTTTCTTCAGGTGGCAGGGAGAAATTCGAGACCGCCAACTCTGAGTATCAGAGTTCATTCCTGCGAAATATTTTCCAGCACTTTCTGTCTCCAATGGCCGCCAGGGCTGGCGTAAGTAAAAAGGCTCAATTTTTATATCGAGTGTCAAGCCTCTGTGGTTACAGCTTCTACTGCCTTTTGCTGTATCTTTCCGGCTGGTGGTTATACAACAACTATCTTGCAGGAAAGGAGTTTACTAATCAGACAAAACAGGTTATCCGGGCTTACAATACCAATACGGATCTGCTGGTGCATGATCAAGGCCGGATCAGTTCACTGCCCGTTATGCTGGAGAAGCTCAATTCACTGGCAGACTTACTTGAAGCCTATGAGCAATTACCCCGGCTGTTAATGGCCAGCCGTCAAAGCCTCCTGCCTTTGCAGGAAATGCTCAATAATTATTATCATGAGCAGCTGCGGTTAAGGCTGGCACCTTATCTGATTAACACGCTGGCCAATGCACTGAAACTGCAGATTCAAAAAGGAGGCACACTCGCAGTTTTTGAAAGTCTACGGCTTTATATGATGCTTTTTGACCCCTCCCAGCTAGTGACCGGTGAATTGATCAACCGTTCCGTCCCCCTTCTGGCAGAGTCGGCTGATTTAAACCCATTGTCGGCTAAAAGACTGGAAAAACACTTACAGGATTATCTGGAATTGCATGATTATGTCACCTATGCACCGGATCCCGCTCTAATTCATAAGGCTCGTAGCCCATTACACGGCATGACCGAAGCCCTTTTGATCTATAGCCGGCTCAAGGTAATGCAAGATTTCAGACAAACAATTCCTGTAGCTGATCTGATGGGGCCTCATTTTAACCATGTTTTTGCAATAAGTAATGACGCTTCCTGCACAATGAATCAGCCTTTACTGTTCACCGCCAGAGGATGGAATAATAACCTGTTACACCCCGACACACCACTGGTTATCAGCAGCATTCAGGATATTCTGAAAATGCAGGGGATTGATGACCAGGTTTCTCCGGAATTAGCGGTAAACACCATCAATTTGATCAGAAGGCGGTTTGCCCAGGAATATATTGCTTACTGGCAAAAACTTTTGAGCTGTATTCATTTACGTCCATCAAATTCAGTCAATGAACTCACCGATACAGTGACTTTCCTTGCCCAACTGGGTGTTACGCCAATGACGGACGTCTTGGAGGTTGTTAAAGCCCATACCAAGTTCCACATAGCTGAAACCAATGAATCCGGTCACGAAGATGAGAAAACAAGAGAGGGTAAAAATATTCTGCTTAACTATAATAAATCAACGGATGCCTACAATCATAATCAATATCTTGCGTTTGCATTTACTGATTATCACCGCCTTATTGATGAAAACAAAGGCGAAGAATTTTTCCGAAACCTACATAAGCATCTGGAAGAAATTATTGAAAACCTTATTCACTTACGCAGTGCTGAGAACCCCAGGGAGGTTGCTTTCAGGCAGGTTCGGCAGTTGCTAATCGGGCATCACCCCGTGCAATTGCTTTCGTTGCTGGCTGAAGGTCAGCCGGTGGCCGTCCGGCAATGGATCAAACAGCTGATATCACAATGGGGAAATGTCTATTTCCGGCTCGCTAAACAATATATAGAGAATCAGTGGTTAAAAGAGCTGGTGATTCCATGGCATCAATCTATTGCCGACCGGTTCCCGGTTTATGGCAATGGCTCACTGCAAATAGAGCCTGACAAATTTCACGCTGCTTTCGGACCAGCAGGCTGGATAGCAAATTTTTATTCCTACTATATCGAGCCTTTTCTGACCAACAACAACCGGCTTCAGCTTTCCGAGCATGAAAGTTTCCGTTTCACCCCCGAATTAAAGGCTTTTTTTAGCCGTGCTGAAGTTATTAAAAAATTCTTTTTCAATGGCACTGGAGAGCTTGTCGATACATTTTTATATCTCAGGATATTTTCATTGAGTTCAGATTCTACTCATTACCAGCTGGAAGATGGATATAACAAAATACTTTATCGCCATGGCCCTACATTGTGGCAGAAAAGTATTTTACACACGGATGAAGATGAACGAGTACTGACCTCATCATTTCATGATGCAGGCCAGCAGCAGAGTGTCCGAACTTACTCTGGTACATGGGCATGGTTCAAGTTCATACGTGAATCGGTTCAGGAGAAGGGTAATGGCAAAATGCTCACTCTCCATCATACACAGGGCTCTTATCAAGCTGCAATTCATATTAAATCTGCTCCTGACAAAAACATTGAAGCCCTGTTAACCAGTTTTAAGCGCATTTCCATACCAAAATCCGTTTTCTTTTAAGTAGCTGGCCATATGAAATCGAATATTGCTGGCTACCTGAGCAGGTGCTATGCAAGGCGCAACGGAGGGAGCATAACCTCTTTATGCTCTATGGGTATTTGCTATGTAACCGGCGTTGCAATGCAGCCCGACTGCATGAACCCAGAAGCCAGGAGTCTTTCCCAGAATAGCGCCCGGTAGCGAGGATGGCAGAAAATTATTCGACCAATTTTCTGCCACCACACGACTGCATGGATGCAGGAATTAGAGCAACGCAAGAAGCAGTTGCCTGGAGCACCTGAACCTGGAGCACCTGAACAGTGAGTCAGAAATCTATTATTTCATAAGGTTAGCTGCTTAAGCCTGCTGATGGTACAGTTTTGCCTTTTCACGCAGTTCAAACTTCAACACCTTGCCGGATGCATTGGTTGGCAGGCTATCCACAATGGCCACATGTCGTGGCACTTTATAGTTTGCCATTTCCTGTCGACACCAAGTCACCACATCGTCCTTGCTGAGACTCTCACCGGAAACAGGAATGATATAGGCCATGGCCACTTCCCCCATTCTTTCATCGGGTACACCAACGACAGCCACCTGGGCAATGGCCTTATGGTTACTCATCAGGTTTTCAATTTCTGCCGGATAGACATTGAAACCGCCGGTGATAAACATATCTTTCATCCGGTCAGTAATCTTCAGGTAACCCTGCTCATCCATCACCCCGATATCTCCGGTATGCAGCCAGCCATTCGCATCGATGGCCTCAGCCGTCGCTTCCGGGTTTTCAAAGTAACCCTGCATCAGGTTATACCCCCGAATAACAACCTCTCCGGGAGTACCAGCAGCAACTGTACTTCCTTCACTGTCAACACAGCACACCTCAATACCCGGCATGGCACGGCCGGAAGTATTGGCAATCAATTCCGGGTCATCACCTGCACGACAGATAGTTGCAAAGCCGCAGACTTCAGTGAGGCCATAAGCCGTGATAATGGTGTCAAAACCAAGTTCATCACGCATTTGATGAATCATGGATACAGGAATTGCTGCTGCTCCGGTGACGGCAACCCGCAGTGACGCCATATCAAATCTGTCCAGCTGCGGATGAGCCAGGATCGATTGATAGAGCGTCGGAGGTCCCGGCAGTACCGTCACTTTTTCGTTCGATACCATCTGCAAAATGGTGGGTACATCGAACACCTGCAGGGGTAATATGGTACAGCCCCTCATCAGGGCTGACATCCATCCCGCCTTGTAACCAAAAGAGTGAAAGAATGGGTTAACAATTAAATAGCGATCCCCTTCCTGCAGACCGAGAATCTCACTGTAGTCTTCAACAATCCGCAGATTCTGGCCATGACAGGTCATCACTCCTTTCGGCTTCCCGGTGGTTCCAGAAGTAAACAGCAGATCAGACATGGTGTCAGGCGATAGCTGCTGCTGCCTGTCCTGAACATCTGCAGGACCAACGTCATCAGACTTTTTCAGAAAATCGTCCCAGGAAATACAGCTTTCAGTTCCCTGGCCACGGAAGGTTACCATGGTCTCCAGCTCAGGCAGTTGTTCACCCTCAAGCATGGCGGGATACTGACAGCCGAGAAACTGATCAATACAGAACAGCAGTTTCGCACCACTGGCACGGAGCACATACCCTGCTTCAGAACCCTTCATCCGGGTATTCAAAGGAACGAGTGCTGCTCCGACGGTCTGCAGTGCAGAAGCCGCCACTATCCACTCATAAATATTGGGCGCCCAGACCGCTATGCGATCCCCTCGCTCGATCCCCATGGAAAGCAGAGAAGCAGCTGCTTTTAGCCGAAGTTCATTCAGCTCTGTAAAACTCAGCGTAATATTTTCATCTTCAACCGCAGACCGGCTACCATAGGTATCAGCTGCGGCATCCATCAGATCAGGAATTGTATTTACTGCTTGCAGATCAATCATAACCGGCCGTTCTTATTTTTTTGAACCACAGAGATCACGAAGCTCACAAAGTAAAAGATAATGTTTTCCTCGTTCCCACATTTCAGCGCAGGAACAAGGATGGATCTGTGCGCTTTGTAAGCTTCGCGGTTTAAAAAGCTTTTCTTTCTTTGTGCGTTTTGTAAGCTTAGTGGCTTATACCAATCGAACTTTCTAACTCCCTATTGCGCTGAAGATTTGAGCCTTAATCCTGCGTTGGCGATCGTCGCCATAGCTCTGGCTATGACTCCTCACGCCGCCTTGTCTTAAGGCTCAAATCTTCATGCTCATCACGGGAGTTAGAAAGCACGATTGGTATTAAATGGCTCAATCGGGGAACTTGACCTTGACATCATTGGTCAATGGACGACTCTGACAGGCTAATGTCCATCCCTCCGCCAGCTCAGCTTCTGAAAGCACCTCATTCAGGGCCAGCTGGGTCTCACCACTTTCTACCATGCACATACAGGCACCACACATGCCTTCTTCACAGGATGCCGGCGCATCAAGGTCCACTTTCTGCATGGACTGAAGCAGGGTATCCCCTTTTTCATAGGCCACTTCATGCACCTCACCGTCCAGCTCAGCGACAAACTGAGTGGTTGTTGAGCCTTCCGCAGCAGCCCGCGCTTCCTCGGCAGCCGCTTCTGCCTGATCGGGATCCGGTGGAGATACAAAGCGTTCAGTATGAATCCTTTCACGGGGCTCACCCAGACCGATCAGGGTAGACTCAACCGTATCCATGAAAGGGCCGGGACCACAGATAAAGTACTCACCATTCTCATGTCCGCTCACCAGCTGCTTCACCATGGGCTGGGTCAGGAAACCGTGAACAGAGTCCAGAATATGGACCACTTCAAGACGATCAATATGGTCAGCCGCAATGGCTTTCATTTCATCCTTGAAAATCACCGACTGATCATCACGATTAGCGTATATAAGCTTGATCCTGCGATCCGTTGTTTTAAGCGCTGACTTGAGAATCGAGAAAACAGGCGTAATCCCGGAACCACCACCAAAAAGGACAATATCCCCCGGAGGCGTTTTATCAGTGAGATGGAACAGCCCGGCCGGCACCATCACTTCAATCAGATCACCCGCTTTTACGACATCATTAATCCAGTTGGAAATACGACCACCATCCACCCGCTTGATGGTCACCTTATGTTCCGGATCCACATGAGGGGAGCTGGCCAGAGAGTAACAGCGGGTCAGCTGTTTACCCTGATAAGGCACTTTCAGCGTCAGGAACTGACCGGGCAGATATTCAAACTGTTCCCTGGCCTCTTTTGGAATACTGAAGACCACGGACTTGCTATCGTGGGTTTCTTCGATGACTGCAGCTACTTCCAGACGATGGTAGCGCTGTTTTGGTGCACTCTCTTGTGCCACCTCTTGAGCCGCTATAGCTTCTGAACTACTCATCACTCAACTCCTGTCAAAGCCCTGATACCGTCTGGGCGTTATCAATTTTCAGCTCACTGCCGTTGATAAACCTGGATTCGTCTGATGCCAGGAACAATACCAGATTGGCAATCTCTTTCGGATCACACATCCGACTTTTCGGATCGTTTTTTATTTCTTCCGACTGTGGCCCGCCGGTAAAGGGCTGAGTCATGGGGGTATCAACCCCATCGGGATGAACACTGTTACAGCGTATCCGGTAGCCCCGCTCGCGGCAGTGGATCGCCACAGCGCGGGTCAGAGCAGTGACTGCCCCCTTGGAAGCAGAGTATGCACAGAAATGTGGCATACCTGCCAGTGCTGCAACGGACGACATATTAATAATGGAGCCGCCACCGGTCTCTTTCATCGCCTTTACGGCATACTTACAGCCAAGAAAATAACCATCCGCATTAACCCGGTTAATCTTCTGCCACAGCTCGAGAGAGGTATCTTCAATAGAGCCCGGAATCAGAATTCCGGCATTATTCACCAGCACATCCAACCGACCAAATACGTTCAGAGTCTCTTTTATGACGTTCTGCCAATCTGCTTCACTGCTGATATCCTGACGGATAAACAGGGCATTTTCACCAATCTCTGCAGCCAGCGCTTTACCCGCGTCTTCATTCAGATCTGTCAGTACCACCTTCGCACCTTCAGCAGCGAACAGCAGTGCATCTTCTTTACCCATACCACTGGCAGCACCGGTGATAATACAAACCTTTCCATCAACCCGCTTCATGAACTGTCTCCTTACTGTCTGACTGCTCTGCTGTGTTTACCAACACTTCATCTACTTTGGCAACGCTGCTGCCTGCCCGGCGGCCGGAAAAGATGCAATCCGCTATAGAAAGACCGCTGACGTACAAATTAGAGGCGACACCGATGGCATTTCTACCAGCAGAGTAGAGTCCGGAAATCTCTTCACCCTGTTGATTCAGCACCTGTCCCGTCGCCTCATTTACTTTGAGACCGCCCAGGGTAATCATTGGGCACGGGAAAACAGAACTATTGAAGGAAATATCCATTGCATACCAGGGGCCCTGATCCAGAGGCGCCAGAAATCCGCTGGACTTACCTAACTCATCTTCTGCAAGGCCATTTGCTGCATCGGTATAACGCTGGATTGTGTCAGCCAGTACACCTTCAGGAACCTTAATCTTTTTCGCCAGTTCAGCAATTGAACTGGCCTTCTTGCAGTTCAGATACATGCTCATCAAGGCTGGAGCAGTCTGAAAAAACCAGATCTTACCTGGCAACACCTGATTAAATGCCTGTTTGAAGAGGTCTTTATTAAGAATCAGTGTTGCACGGCCATTGTGATGCTCAACCATCTCATAGCCCAGTTTGGCCCCATAAACCTCTTCATTGCAGTAACGCTTGCCGTGATCATTAACCACAATCCCCTGTGCCCAGGCCAGTGGGGGGTTAATAAATCGCCAAGCACTCAGCTTATCCATTCGATCAATCGCTGCATCCGCGCCCATGCCCATCTGAATACCACTGCCGTCGCAACCTGTGGTTCCCAGTGATAAACCTTCCTGATATTTTGGGCCGTACTGTTTGACCATTTCACGGTTAAAGATGAAACCACCCGCAGTCAGAATCACCCCTTTTCTGGCGCGAATGTATTGAACAACTCCGGCACTTTCTTCGAGAGCCCGAACCTTGCCACGGACCTTGAAAGCAAGCTTGGGAGAATAATTATGAATAGCCGTCGCCAGATTAGACCACCGTTTATGACTGCGCGCTGCTTTAGTACCGGGCATCAAACGACGAACTTCTACACCGAGTACTGCTCCGGATTCATCACACACCAGACGACGAACATCACTTTGAACCTGTAATTCAACCCCCCTGGCGAGGGCGGAAGCTTTTAACGGTGCAAACAGAGAGGCACCGGAAAGACCCGGACCTTTCGCCCGATGTCCCCGGGGAGCAGGCTTCGCATGCTTTGCATAACTTCCGACCGCCTCATTACCGGAGTAATAGAGATAGTACTTATCACTTGGATAGGACGTTTTCACCGGTGGGATTTGACCAGAGAACTCAACGTTATGGCTCTGCAGCCAACGCAGATTCGTCGCACTCTGATCACAGAAGCGCTTAAGTGTTTCCTCTTTTACCGCATCCCCAGTCTCCTGCCTGAGATAGTTAAACATCTCTTCCGGGGTATCCTCAAAGCCCTCGGCTTTTTGAAACTCGGTACCACCACCCGAGTAAACGACGCCACCACTGCGTGCTGTAGCACCTCCACCAAAAAAGCGATCCAGAGCCAATACAGAAACACGGTGGTAACGAGCCTCAAGAGCAGCCGCCACACCCGAACCACCAAAACCAACCACGACAACATCACGCTCATCGTGCCACTGGATCTGGTCAGCACTATCTACCTTTAAAGCATTTCGTTCTTCGGATGGACGACTCATAAGGTCTCTCTTCTTTTTATTATTTTTTATATAAAAAGGGGTGACTAAATCAGGCTGTTACCGCCTCGGCAGAGGTCGTATAACGGCCATCAACATAAATCAACGGACTGATCTCTTCGCTGTTCTGAATCTGTTTGATACGACCTATATAAATCGTATGGGTACCGTAACTGTATTTCCCATCCTGCTCACAGATCAGCACTGACTGGGCATCACTCAAATAAGGAAGCCCTTCTTCACTGTCCTTCCAGTTGCCCGTCAGAAAGCGGTCTTCCCCATGGGCCTTACCGCCACACATGGCAGAAACTTCTTCCTGGTCACGGCTGAGAATATTGACGCAGAAATCCACACCTTCTTCCAGGAGCGCATGCATGGCCGTGGACTGATTAACACAAACCAGCAGTGAAGGAGGCTCAACAGACAATGAGGTTACGGCGGTAGCTGCCATCGCATGGCGCTGTTCACCATTAGCGGATGAAATCACCGTCACTGAACTGGCCAGACGGCGCATGGACTGAAGCATCTCTTCTTTCAACGGTTCTTGGCGCTGTTTGGAATTATTCATTATCCGCTCCTGGATCAATTCGCTGGGAATGATTTGCTAGCACTTACAACAGCGCTGCCTGAATTGTGTCGTTGTGGCTAGACAGCATCATCGTCCAAGGGGACTAACAGCTAAAATGATACTTCAGGCAGAGAATACAGTTAATCAGGCATGTACTATTTACAATAGTCCGGACAGTTTTCCGAAATAGGCAACCATGAGAGGAATCAACCAGAGTAGAGAATCCTAATAATCTATCTGTTGATACCTCCTCTCATGGAAATCATAGTTAAGTCTGCTCTGGACAGTA
>NZ_LUKQ02000128.1 GCF_001647025.1 Endozoicomonas atrinae | reverse complement strand
GAAAATCAACATCATTAAAACCTTCGGGTAGCTGTGGTCGACGAGACATCTGTTCTAGATAATGCATGGTAATGATGCCTAAGCATAGTTGGCGGCAGCTTAAGGATTTAGAAAATGCGATTGGTATTATTCCATTTGTTCGTAATCTCAGTGAGCTCGGTATTTCCGCCAGTATTAATACAGTAGACACCTCCCAGTACATCAACCGTATCCGCAAGTTTGATTTTGATATGATCGTTCACGGTTTTTACCCTGGTATTACACCGGGTACTGAATTGAGAAATTTCTGGAGCAGTGCCAGCGCTGACAGTGACGCCGGACAGAACCTTTCGGGCATTAAGCTCGAGTCCCTGGACCGCATCATTAATAAAGCCATCGAGGCTAAAACTCGTGAAGAGTTGATTCTTTACACCCGGGCAATCGACCGGATTGTGCTCTGGCACTTCGCGGTCATTCCTCAATGGTATCTGCCCTACTGGCCGATGGTTTACCGGCCAGGGTTGAAACACCCTGAGCTTGCACCGCCTTTTGAAAATGGCTTAAGTACCTGGTGGCGTGAGTTTTAAGAGGTACTCTTGGGGAAGTACGCTTACAAAGCATTACTGGTACTTAACAACCATCCATGATTAAGTCTATATTAGAACGATTACTTATAAACAAGACTGCGCAGAGATTTTTAAACACTAACGGTTTCTTATGATGGTAATGAATTCTGGTTATCTTAAACTTGCAGCACTGACCCTTGGGGTCACTCTCTCTTATTCCAGCCTGTCATCAGCCATCTCCCCTGAAAACTCATCCGACCCAGAGCAGGATATAATCGCTAAAACGTCGCTGGTGCTTCACGGTGAGTCGAAATACGGTAGCCCGGATAAAGCCTTTACACACTTTGACTATGTCAATCCGGATGCCCCCAAAGGCGGCAGTGTTCGTATGGCGGCCAGTGGTACCTTTGACAGCCTCAATCCATACACCAATAAAGGAACGCCTGTTACCGGTATTGGGCTCATTTATGACACATTGATGACCCAGAGCCGTGATGAGCCTTTCTCGCTCTATCCTCTCGTGGCTGAATCCGCAGAACGAGCCCCTGATAACAGCAGTATTACCTTTAACCTGAACCCTAACGCCCGTTTCCATGATGGTAAACGCATTACGGCTAACGATGTAAAATACACCTTTGAACTGCTGACCAGCCAGGGACACCCTTTCTATCGCAGTTACTATTCAGACGTAGATACCGTCACTGCTCTTTCCGACAGTCGTGTCAAGTTCACCTTCAGACACGCCAACAATCCTGAGCTTCCTTTCATTCTTTCTGAGCTGCCCGTTCTTCCAAAGCACCACTGGGAACAGACTGAAAATGATTTTTCCTCTGCCTCACTGAAAATACCGCTTGGCAGCGGCCCCTATCAGGTAAAGAGTGTTGATGGCGGTCGCAGCATTTCCTATGTGCGGGTAAAAGATTACTGGGCAGAAGATTTGCCCGTGAATGTGGGACGCTATAACTTTGATGAGATCAGCTACGACTACTATCGAGACGAGCATGTTGCCCTTCAGGCGCTGAAAGCCGGGGAATATGACCTGCGCTATGAAAATATCGCCAAAAACTGGGCCACGGCCTACGATGTTCCCGCAGTTCACAAAGGTGAACTGATTCTGGCCACCATCCCTACCCGAAACCCTGCACCTATTCAGGGTTTTGCATTTAACCTACGACGTGATTTCTTCCAGGACCCTCTGGTTCGAAAAGCCATGGGTTATGCGATGGATTTCGAGTGGCTGAATCGTAACCTGTTCCATGACAGCTATATTCGCTCCAAGAGCTATTTTGGTAACTCCGGTATGGAAGCCACCGGCATTCCTGAGGGAGATGAACTGAAGCTCTTAGAACCATGGCGCAAACAGTTACCTGCAGAGCTTTTTACCCAGCCCTACAGTGTTCCTGTAACCAACGGTTCCGGCAATATCCGACCTCAACTGCAAAAAGCGCTGACACTGCTGAAAGAAGCTGGCTGGAGCCTTGAAAGAAACAAGCTGGTTGATAAGAGTGGTCAACCGTTAAAGGTTGAGTTACTGATCGCCCAACCCTCTCTCGAACGTGTGGCTCTTCCCTTCAAGAAAAACCTGGAACAAATGGGTATTGAACTGACTATTCGATCCGTTGATATCTCCCAATACATCAACCGAATTCGTGACTTTGACTATGACATGATCGTTGCCGGCTATGGTCAATCAGCCTCTCCGGGTAATGAGCAGACGGGTTTCTGGGGCAGCAAAGCCGCAGAAACCAAGGGCAGCCGTAACTATATGGGTATCAAAGATCCGGTCGTGGATGCCATGATTGACCATGTGATTAACGCCGGCAGCCGGGAAGAGCTGACTACTGCAGTGAAAGCGCTGGATCGAGTGCTTCTCTGGGGCGAGTACATGATTCCCCAGTGGTACTACCCTTATGATCGAATCGCTCATTCCAACCGATTGGTCAGACCAGAATCTGAGCCTTTATACAGTACTGACATCTACACTTGGTGGATCGACAGCCAACCTGATACAACAAAGGCTACCAATAATTTATCTCAGGAAAATAACGGCTCAACAAAACCGGTAAGTGAGGCAAAAGGTAACAGTACATGGTTTTACTCAGGACTTATCCTACTGGGTCTTATCCCTATCTGGATGTATCGTCGTAGAAAAAACAGCTAATCTCTCAGACTTGATACAGAACCCGTCACCATAGACAGAAAGTTTTCTCTGTCTATGGTGGCTCTGGTTTAAGATCAGAACTTCAGGTCTGGATTTCACAGCCAGGAGAATCAACCATGCTCACAAGAGCGCATAACAGGAAGTCTCCATGAGCAGCTACATTTTGCGACGGCTTGTCCTGATGATCCCAACCCTGTTCGGGATTATGCTGGTTAATTTTGTCATCATTCAGGCTGCCCCCGGGGGGCCCGTCGAGCAGATGATTGCCAAGCTTGAAGGCTTTGAGGTCAATGCCATCAGTCGAATCGGGGGCTCCAGTAATGCCGAAGTTCAGCAAATGAGTCTGGATGAGAGTGGGGAATACCGTGGGCGCAGAGGCCTTGACCCGGAACTGATCAAAGACATCGAGAAGCTTTACGGCTTTGATAAGCCTGCCCATGAACGCTTTCTGCAGATGATAAAAAACTACCTTACCTTTGATTTTGGAGACTCCTTTTTCCGCGATGCCAAAGTGGTCGATCTGATCAAGGAGAAACTGCCGGTTTCAATCTCACTGGGTCTCTGGAGCACCCTGATCATCTACCTGATCTCCATTCCGCTGGGTATTCGCAAAGCATTGAAACACGGTAGTCGGTTCGATATCTGGTCAAGCGCAGTTATCACTACGGGGTACGCGATTCCGAGCTTTCTCCTGGCCATTCTGTTAATCGTCCTCTTTGCCGGTGGCAGTTACTGGAATATTTTCCCGCTGAGAGGACTGATATCAGACAACTTCGACGAATTAAGCCTGATGGGTCAGGTCTGGGATTACATCTGGCATATGATTCTTCCCATCATCTGTATGGTCATCAGCGGTTTTGCCACACTGACCATGCTGACCAAGAATTCATTTCTGGATGAAATCCATAAACAGTATGTACAAACCGCCAGAGCCAAAGGCCTGGATGACCATAAGGTTCTGTATGGCCATATCTTCCGTAACGCCATGCTTCTGGTGATTTCCGGCTTCCCTGCGGCGTTAATTGGCATCCTGTTTACCAGCTCATTGCTGATTGAAATCATTTTCTCTCTGGATGGACTCGGTCTACTTGGCTATGAAGCCGCCATCAACCGGGATTACCCAGTGGTTTTTGGTTCTCTTTATATCTTCACCCTGCTGGGTATGCTGATAAAACTCGTCGGCGATCTTACCTATGTAGCCGTTGACCCTCGTATTGATTTCGAAGCCAGGGACTGACGTGGAATGACCAGGTTCAAACTTAATCCGCTCAACCAGCGCCGTTGGCAGAATTTCAAACAGAATCGCCGGGGCTATATTTCACTATGGGTATTCAGTATTCTCTTCGTGATAACGTTGCTGGCGGAGGTGGTTGCCAATGATAAGCCACTACTGCTCTGGTACGACGGCAGCCCCTATTTCCCAACCTTCGTCACCTATCCGGAAACCACCTTTGGTGGTGAGTTTGAACTGGAGATGGACTACCGGCAGGACTTCGCCAGAGAACTGATCGAACCCAACGGGTGGATGCTCTGGCCACCTATCCGCTACAGTTATGACACCATTAACTACGCCCGTATTGCACCCGCTCACCCTTCTCTTGAAAACTGGCTGGGAACCGATGACCAGGGACGTGATGTTCTGGCACGGGTTATATACGGCTTCCGCATTTCAGTCCTTTTCGGTTTGGCACTGACCTTTTTCAGTACCATCATTGGTGTTGCGGTTGGGGCTCTGCAGGGCTTTTACGGCGGCAAGATCGATTTGTTTGGACAGCGTTTTATAGAAATCTGGTCAGGCATGCCCAATCTCTACCTGTTGATCATCCTTTCCAGTTTTGTCGAGCCCGGTTTCTGGTGGCTGCTGGGGATCATGCTGTTATTTCAGTGGATGGCACTGGTTGATGTGGTGCGTGCCGAGTTCCTTCGGGGCAGAAACCTGGAGTATGTTCGAGCTGCCAGAGCTCTGGGGATGACCAATGGGCGCCTGATGTTCCGACATATTCTGCCTAATGCCATGATCGCAACAGTCACGTTTATGCCCTTTATTCTGACGGGGGCCATTACTACCCTCACCTCTCTTGATTTTCTGGGCTTCGGCCTGCCTGCCGGATCCCCCTCCCTGGGTGAGTTGATTGCCCAGGGGAAAAACAACCTTCAGGCACCCTGGCTGGGTATCACGGCATTTCTGGTCATGTCCATTATGCTGACGTTACTGGTGTTTATTGGTGAAGCGTGCCGGGATGCACTGGACCCGAGAAAATACTATTCAAACTAAAGAGCTTCGACTAGAGAACCGAACCGTTATGGATAATCCATTATTGGCAATTAACGATCTCAGGATTCGCTTTCAACAGGGAGAGAACAGTGTTGATGCCGTTAAAGGTGTGTCGTTCTCGGTGAATGCCGGTGAAACCGTTGGTCTGGTCGGTGAGTCCGGATCAGGTAAATCTATTACTGCTCTGAGTATCCTGCAACTGCTTCCAGAGAATGCCCAATGTTCTGGCGAAATATCGTTTGCCAATGAGGCTCTACTCAACTTCTCTAAATCACAAATGCGCAGAATTCGTGGACACAAGATCAGTATGATCTTTCAGGAACCCATGACGGCGCTCAACCCGCTTCATACTATTGAAAAGCAGATATGCGAAGTCCTCGGTATTCACCTTGGCCTGAAAAGCAGTGAAGCAACAGCAAAAGCGCTTGAACTGTTGGAACTGGTAGGCATCCGTGATGCAGAGAGCCGTTTAAAAGCCTACCCCCATGAGTTGTCAGGTGGCCAGCGACAACGGGCAATGATTGCCATGGCCCTCGCTTGTGAACCCACTCTTCTGATAGCCGATGAACCGACAACCGCTTTAGACGTCACCGTTCAGCGACAAATTCTCAGCTTACTGACAGATCTCCAGCAGAAACTGGGTATGGCCATTCTGTTTATCAGTCATGACCTTAACCTGATTCGTCATGTTTCGGATCGAATCTGCGTGATGAAAGATGGGGAGATTGTTGAGCAGGGAGTTACGGAGTCCGTGTTCAAAGCACCTCAACACCCCTATACCATCGACCTTCTCAATGCCGAACCTGATGGGGAACCTGAGCCGTTAAAAGAAAACCCCGCGAACCTGGTGACTGGTAAAAAAATCAAAGTCTGGTTTCCAATTAAAAAAGGCTTGTTCAAGAAAACCGTGGGTCATGTAAAGGCTGTCACTGATTTATCGCTCACCATTCATCAAGGCGAAACGCTGGGCATTGTTGGTGAGTCCGGTTCCGGTAAAACAACGCTGGGGATGGCCCTGCTGAAGCTACAGATATCCGAAGGTTTGATACAGTTTGAAGATACACGTATCGACAATATGAACCAGAACCAATTCAGACCCCTGAGACGGGAAATGCAGATCGTGTTTCAGGACCCATTTGGCAGCCTGAGCCCACGCATGACCGTTGCTGATATTGTCGGGGAAGGTCTGGATATTCATAAACTGGCCACAGAAGCCAATCGTGAGGGACTAATCATTGCTGCGTTGACAGATGTTGGTCTTGATCCAGAGTGCCGCCACCGCTATCCCCACGAATTTTCCGGTGGCCAGCGACAGCGTATTTCCATTGCCAGGGCTCTGGCTCTTAAGCCCAAATTGATTGTGCTGGATGAGCCAACGTCGGCTCTGGACAGAACCGTTCAGTCACAGATTATCGATTTATTGAGAAACCTGCAGAAAAAATACAACCTCAGTTACATTTTCATCAGCCATGACCTTGCCGTGGTTAAGGCAATGAGTCACCGAATTATCGTGATGCAGGCTGGAGAAATTGTCGAACAGGGAAATACTCAACAGATTTTTAATCAACCGGTAGAAGCTTACACCCGGGAATTGATCAGTGCCGCTTTTGAATCGCAGAAAAGCGCTTAAACTTTTCCATAACTGATTCAGTATTACTATGGATGAAGACTTACTATTCTTATCTCAGCTTAAGGACAATAAGTTTTCCTCCGGCGTAATACAGCCGAAAAAATCAGTAGATCCAAACACCAGCTAATAATTTCCGGTTTACCAGAAACAAACTTGCACAATAATCAAAGAATTATCAGATCAAGTCATTAGCGGTTAAAGTTGTTGTTAAAAGACCTTGGTTGTCTTTTGGCTGGATCTCGCTGACCAGACTCCTTCTGTCGAGCATCATTCACTCTTAATGGACGTCCTGCCACTTCCTTACCATCCATAGCCCGGGCTGCTTCAGCTTCGGTTTCCTTTTCAAAGGTGATGAATGCAAAGCCCCTGGAGCGTCCAGTCTCCCGATCTCTCATCAGTTTGATATCTTCAATAACACCAAATGATTCGAAAGCCTGTTCAAGATCCTCTTCAACGGCGGTATACGCCAGGTTACCGATGTATAAAGTCCTTTTTTGCATGGAAAAACTCTGGTTTTTTCTCTAGGTTATACGCAAATCCTTGCGTAGAAAGGCGGTATAAACATCAACAAAATGCAACATTGATCAGATTCTCACATCACAATGTCGTTGTCCACTGACTTATCGGCAGGCTCAGCGCTTCCATTAACCGATAATAATCACGACACTTCTTGTGCCATTAGGTTAATAATAATAAAGACAGATTATTTATGCCAAATCGAACGCATCATTTGATGCATTTGTCTGTATAAATCAACTAATCTCTTCACCGCTTCAACAAGTTTGAGTGTTTTATGGCCAATAAGTATCCAACCATACGAAATCATATTTTCTGATTAAGTGGTCAGCCACTCCCGGCAACTGCTCCATGCGTTGCTCTAACTCCTGCATCCATGCAGTTGTACTGCGTTACAGCGATGATCACATAGCTACGGCTATGCTCAATCTGCTGAGCCTTGCATAGTAACTGGCCACTAAGCCAGAAATATTTGATTTCATATGACCAGATACTTAAAACGATTGTATAGGCAGGAATATTATGAATAAATCCAGTGCAGAAAGTGCTGTTCACTCTAATCCCGGTTTAGCCCTGAATGTTCCCTCCGCTGCCGATAAGAAAGACTCACAGGATATCACTGTTAAATACCTGCCTGATACCACTTCACACCCTACCGACCCAACATCAAAAAATATAGGCAGCCTCACCATTCATGCTGTCGATGTAGGCTCAGGTGAACAGTTGAAAGGTCTAAGGGCTGAGTCTGACAACGAACCAGGCTTGTCTACCGAGACCAAAACAACCAGGATCCCATGCACAAATTATGCAACCCATTCAGCAGCAGAAGAATGGATTAAGTCATTGAGTAAATTAAACATTCCTGAAGATAGACTAGCAATGCTGGACACTATTGTAGAGTGTGTGCTCGATACTATCAGTAAACATAGGCACGCTAACCTATTGTATGTCTGCAAAGAAAATACAAGACGAAGCCAGTATGCTCAGGCATTAAGTGCATTTCTGGCTATGCAGTATGATTTGCCTGTCAGTAACTTCAGCTCTGGACAAAGCCCAAAGCAAGTATTTGGGACAGTACTACGGAGTTTAAAAGGTGCTGGTTTAACCGTTACTGAAGTTAAACAAGGTATAAATGCTGAAGGCACAGAGCGGGCATTAAGAAACCCAACATATGAGGTAAAGCATGAAAATAAACTGATCACAAACCTCTGGTCAAAAACAACGAGTAATCTGGAAGCAATGCCTGGCGGTGAGTTTATTGCCATCATGGTCTGTGGTTGCAATGAAAATAATGCACCCATAATTCAGGGCAGAATGCCGTCAAGAACATTTGACCTCAAGTTTGATGACCCAAAAATGGATGGGGGTGATGACCTACCTGATAAGCAGCATCTTGAGAAATACAATAAGACCCGTGACGTAATAGGAGCACAACTGGATTACATTATGCGACAGACACAACTTCGCTGTAATCAACAGAAACAAGAGCCTAGGGACACTCTGACCATAGATCAAAAACAGCCAATGTGACTCATGATGGCAGGAACACCTGTCTTTTTAATAAATTAAGACGGAGAATTAGAGGCGACACAGAGTCGTATCGCCCCATTTCATTGGGTTGCTATTGAGAAAAAGCCGTTCCCATAATGATCATGTCAAATCAACTACTGGACACTTTCATTTTCAGAGAAAACACCCTCAAACAGTGCAGTCGACAGATAGCGCTCACCAGAATCAGGCAGGATAACCACTATAGATTTACCTTTATTCTCTGGCTGCTCTGCCACTTTAAGAGCCGCGTTCACAGCAGCACCGCCGGAAATACCTGCAAGAATGCCTTCCTCCTTCATTAACCGATGAGCCGTCTCCATGGCATCTTCATTGGAAACCTGCTCCACCTGATCCACCAGCCTGAGATCCAGGTTGGCTGGAATAAAGCCAGCACCAATCCCTTGAATCTTATGGGGGGCAGGCTTCACCTCTTCGCCCGCCAGAGTTTGGCTGATCACCGGAGAGGCACTGGGTTCAACCGCAACCGATTTGATTTTTTTGCCCTGAATTTCCTTAATGTAACGGGATACACCAGAAATGGTGCCTCCCGTGCCAACACCAGCAACAAAAATATCGATATTCCCATCCAGTGCATTCCATATTTCCGGACCGGTTGTCTCTTCATGAATACGAGGGTTGGCTGGATTCTCAAACTGCTGAAGCAACAAATACTTCTCAGAATTTTCTTCGGCCAGCTCTTTGGCCTTTGCAATCGCACCAGGCATGCCTTTTGCCGGCTCAGTAAGAATGATGGTTGCGCCAAGGGATTTCATAACCTTACGACGCTCAAGGCTCATGGAAGCAGGCATGGTCAGCGTCAACGGAATGCCCCGGGAAGCGGCAACAAATGCCAGGGCAATACCAGTATTACCACTGGTGGGTTCAATCAGTTCCATACCCGGCTTGAGCTTACCTGAACGTTCCGCATCCCAGATCATACTGGCGCCAATACGGCATTTCACGCTATTTGCAGGGTTTCTGGACTCTATTTTCACATAAATCTCATGACCCTTTGCCAGACGATTTAATTTAACCAGTGGCGTGTTACCAATAGACTGAGAATTATCCTGATAAACCTGTGTCATAAAACTCTTTTCCTTATAATGCGAAAAATATCTCTGTTCCTGCATAGGCACAACATTATGCCTTGATTTCTTATGGCATGAGATTATCTTGGTCAGTGAGATGTCGTAAAGTAATTTAAAATTATAGATTTATATAAATTATCTATAACCTTTTATTGAGAACTTAACAGAGTCTGCTGACTACCCATTCCACTCTCTTTTGCGTTACCCTTACCCGCAACGTCAAACACCACTAATAAGAGAAATACGTCCATGAACAACGTATTTCAGAATAAAAAGAAGATAGCTGCCCTATGAGCTTTGAAAGTACTGACCAGTATATCGCCACCGATGACCTGAAAATGGCCGTCAATGCCGCAGTAACCTTGCAGCGCCCTCTTCTCATTAAAGGAGAGCCTGGAACCGGTAAGACCATGCTGGCAGAACAGGTGGCCCGTTCACTGGGGAAAGAACTGCTGCAATGGCATATCAAATCCACTACCAAAGCCCAGCAGGGACTTTACGAATACGATGCGGTGTCCCGCCTTCGAGATTCTCAGCTGGGCGATGAGCGTGTTCACGATATCAGCAACTACATTGTGAAAGGCAAGCTCTGGGAAGCCTTTGAGTCACAAGAGCAGTCCGTTTTGCTGATCGATGAAATAGATAAGGCCGATATCGAATTCCCCAATGATCTACTGCAAGAGCTGGATAAGATGGAGTTCAATGTTTACGAGACCCAGCAACAGATCAAAGCCAGACAACGCCCTATCGTCATTATCACCAGTAATAACGAGAAAGAGCTGCCCGATGCCTTTCTGAGACGGTGCTTCTTTCATTACATCAGCTTTCCTGATGCAGGAACCATGAGAAAAATCGTTCAGGTTCACTTTCCAAACCTGCAACAAAAACTGGTGGATGAGGCTCTACAGGTATTTTTTGAACTCAGAGAGATTCCGGGCCTTAAAAAGAAGCCCTCTACTTCAGAGTTGATCGACTGGCTGAAACTGCTCAACTCAGACGACATTCCTGCAGATATTCTGCAAAACCGGGATACCCGAAGCGCCATTCCGCCCCTGCACGGTGCACTGGTAAAAAATGAACAGGATGTTTACCTGCTGGAGCGCCTGGCCTTTATGAGTCGACGTGGTTAACCGACCCGAGGAACCACCATGCTGACCAATTTTTTTGAAACCGTTCGGGCATTTGGTGTACCTGCCACCACCCGCGAGTACCTTGACCTGCTGGCGGCGCTGGATGCAAAACTGATTTATGCCGATCAGGAAGGCTTTTACCAATTATCTCGAACCATTCTGGTCAAGGATGAGAGGCATTACGACAAGTTTGATAAAGCCTGTCAGGCATTTTTCAACGGCCTTGAGTCCATGGAGGACATGCTGGAAGCCCTCATACCGGAAGAATGGCTGAGGCAGGAGTTTATCCGACAGCTTTCCAATGAGGACAAGGCAAATATCCAGGGCATGAAAAACCTCCAGGAGTTGCTCGAGACGTTCCGTCAGAGAATGGAGGAGCAAAAAGGTCGTCACCAGGGCGGTAATAAGTGGATTGGCACCGGTGGCACCTCACCTTTTGGGGCTTATGGCTATAACCCCTCTGGGATTCGGATTGGCCAGAATGAATCGAGACATCGTAAAGCCACCAAAGTCTGGGATAAACGGGAATTTAAAAACCTGGATGATGACGAGCAACTCGGCAGCCGGAATATGAAAATGGCCCTGCGCCGATTACGCCGATTTGCCCGTCAGGGTGCAGCAGACCAGCTCGACCTTGATGACACGGTTCGCTCAACCGCCAGCAAGGGTATGCTGGACATCAAAATGGTGCCGGAACGCCATAACGCCGTGAAAGTCCTGCTGTTCATGGATATCGGCGGCTCTATGGACGATCACGTCCGCCTGTGCGAAGAGCTCTTTGCCTGCTGTCGAACTGAATTCAAACACCTTGAGTTCTATTACTTCCATAACTATCTCTATGAAAGTGTCTGGCAGGATAACCGTCGCCGCCAGCAGGAGCGTATTAACCTCTGGGATGTGATTCATCGCTACGGCAAGGACTACCGGGTTATTTTTGTTGGAGACGCCGCCATGTCTCCCTATGAAATTACCTCACCCGGTGGCAGTGTTGAACATTTCAACGAAGAAGCCGGACATGTCTGGATGTCACGGGTGAAAGCCCATTTTGACCGTATCGCATGGTTGAACCCCACACCGGAACATGCCTGGCAATATACTTCTTCAACACGGCTGATTGATGAGCAGATGGAAGGCAAAATGTTTCCCCTTACCATCAATGGGCTGGAAGAAGCGATGAGCTATCTTGCTGGATAACGGAATACCGGACAGGCAACACTTGGTGTTGCCTGTCCATAGCGTAAGATCACTACTTGATTGAACTGAAAAATCGGTCGACCACTTCGGTAGCTGGCCCGTAACGCTGTTCATCAAACAGTGAGCCGTGATTCCCAGGCTCAAGGTTTAATTCAACCGTCTTTGCTCCTGCCGCAGCCGCCTCCTGAAAGAACCCTGCCGCTGGATACACATTTCCAGAGGTGCCAATGGAAACAAAAAGATCACAGTTTGACAGTGCCTGATAGATCTCATCCATCTGTAAAGGCATCTCACCAAACCAGACAATGTGTGGGCGGAGATTTCCCGCGACACCGCAGCATTCACATCGAGTATCAACGGTAACATCCTGATCCCAATGAAAAACCTGCTCTGTGTCCTGACAGTGAACTTTCAGCAGTTCACCATGCATATGAATCAGACGGTCGCTCCCCGCTCTCTCATGGAGATCATCAACATTCTGAGTCACCAGAAGAAAGCTTCCAGAGAACTGACGTTCAAACTCAGCAAGTGCCTGATGAGCAAGGTTTGGTTCGACTGAGTTCAGCTGCCGCCTTCTGTCGTTGTAAAATCGTTGTACCAGTGAGGGATTTCGAGCGTACCCTTCAGGTGTTGCCACATCCTCAACAGGGTGATTTTCCCAGAGTCCGTCACCGGCCCGGAATGTTCTGATTCCGGACTCAGCCGAGATTCCCGCACCGGTCAGTACTACTATGGATGAATAGGGGGATGAACAGTGCAAACAAACCTCCTGATCAATCAGCGACGATATTTAGCGGTAAAGTGTATAATTTTCTGGGTACCGGCAGAAACCTCAACACGAAGCTGGTCCGGCTTTTCCAGCGTTGCACCCTTAACACTCTCAAGCTTAATCAGATTAGGGTCACGCTCCCTTAATAGCAGCGTAATGCTGTCTTCCTGATCATTTGAGACCGTCGCCTGCCATTTAACCACCAGCTCTTTGTCACTCTTCTGTTCAACGTCCAGTCGTGTACGCTCAACACGCACAGCCAGCGCTTCTCCCATGGTCAACCAGGCGTGATCACCAGCGGTTGTTTTGGGCAACCATGAGTTACCACTGATGATGTAGCCGCCATCCGGGTCCTGTTCATACATACGAACCTGTGCTGGCGGAAGGTCCAGCGGTGCCTCAAACTTCCAGGTTAATCTGGGGCGCTCAGCCATGGAGGTTCTACCACCGGTCGAGCGGCCATACACTTCGAGGGTGTACAGCTTTTCAAGGTGCAATGCTTCTGAAAAAAGATCAATCAGCTGCTTGCTATTGGCAGGCAGGACAGTCTCCTTTGGCAAAGTAGAAAGCAATACTTCACCGACACGCTCACCGTAGTCACCCGCATCAGCCACCACCGATGCTTCAAGCATCCGGTTCTTACGGTAGAAGCCAGGAACACCACCCTCGCCACCGGCAACCAGACGAATTTTTGCCTGATTGAAATTGATATTGGAACTGTTGGTCAGCAGTGTTTTTAATTCCAGACGTCCCTGGTTCTGCGATAAAAGCGTTAAACGATAATGGCTGTCATAGCTTAACTGAGGGGTGATATAAGTAAGCTTCAGAGGCCCACTGACCGGTTGCTGGCCAAAATCCGCCGTCAGGTATTTGAGACTTTTACCCTGAGTCTCCGAAGAAACCCTTGACAGTATCCTCAAGCCCTGGGGGTCGTGATAATCGATAAAATACTGACGGCCATTACTGCCTTCCACCAGCCCGATTCCCTGCTGATAGCTGACCAGTTTACCCTGAATGGCTACGTTCAGGCCGCCACCAAACACTTCAACATTTTTACCCACCAGATTCCGGTAGTAATTATCCCGGTCCAGACCTCCCTGGTACCAGAAGATTTCCTCAGGCCGGTAAACGGTTTCACCATTAACGTATTCAAGGTTCAGACTGCCATCCAGCCGGTTGATTGGCAGACCGGAAATCTCAAGGCTGCCCTTTGCATCGGGTCGGGAATTAAACGTCTGACTGATCAGAGCCTTATCACTGTAGAGCGTCACTACTGTCGACTTTGGCTGCTCAACATTCAGCTTGCCTGGTAATGCCTCGCCTGAAGCCTTGGCCAATACAAGCCCGGACACCAGCAGAACCAGCAATGAGTGCTTATACATACTAACTCCTGCGATTTAAAAGCTGACCTGTGTCTTTTGCACCAACTTTAAATCGAACAAGAGAGCTTGTCTTCCATAAAATGGAAAATTGAAGAATCCTTCTGAGGTGCCGGACAGTTTTGTTGATTTTTAGCCCGATAATATAAAAAGGTATATAGAATATTAGGGAAGCTGCGAATAAGTCCCTTTTCCCAAAAACAGTGTCAGTAATACCAAGGGTTTCCGAATGTGATGGTGGACTTATTCGCACCTTCCTTAGGGTGTACCAGCAAAATTGCTGGTACATTTAATGTCAGCGGACTGCCCCGTACTTCCCTAATTTCTTACTTGAACATCAGTCCACAGCCTCAAAGTCATAAGCTTCCACTAACCTTACCATGAGTTCTTGGTCTTTACTTTTTTTTGCATGTCTATAAGCAGACTCAATAAATTCCCGTCCTCTTTGATAGTCCTTTATATCTAAGTACGTTTTATCTACCAGTTTTTCTGCTAATGAAACAGGCCCCTTTTCCAAAGCATAAAATGCTGCAACCATCTTTTTGTCATTTTCTGCGGTGACATCAGCATCCAATTTAATTAAAAGTTCAGCAATACTACTATGCCCCTTTCTGCATGCCCAAATTAAAGGAGTAGAACCAGATGCATCACTACAATTTACTTTGGCACCGAGCCGGTTAAGCGTTTCAACCGCATGGCTGTAACCATAGGCTGCAGAAAACATCAGCGGAGTAAAATCTTTGCTGCCTTTTTCATCAATACTGATACCACACGTCATCAGGAAGCTGATAGATGCTGACTTGTCTTTTTGAGCCAGCTTGCATAACAAGGGGGAAAAACCCACATTTAATGATTTCAGGATTTTAATTTGTTCCTGACAATGTTGCTTGAATTGAGCGGAACGTTCTAGTCTCTCTGGATCTGTATAGAGTTCAAGCGTGGGTAGAATATCTGCTCCTCCCTTTATTAGCGCCAGTGCAGAATCTGTCATACCACGTTCAAGAGCAAGTGTAAGCAAGCTACAAAAACGGATTTTCGGTAATGGGGTGCTGACCAGCCCATTGATATCCTCTTGTTCCAGCTTCAGCAAAGCCACAAATGTCTTCGGTAATTTATGCCTGATGGCCAATGATAGAGGAGTTACACCTTCTAAAAGTGTCATTTTTGCGGGATCAGTTCCTTCTTTCACCAACCACTCTCCAATATCATCGCGATCATGTGACATAGCCAGTTCCAGTAATGTGCGCTCTCCTGTAGAAGTTTGAAATGGCTTATGCATATCAAATAAAGAGTTGTGTTTGACATACCCTTTAAAATCCTCCAAAGAGTCTGACCTTAATGAATCAATGACTGTCATTGTTCTCATTACCGGTGAATCAAACTCTTTGGGAATACGCCCTGAAGCAGCCTCACGCCGCAGTTCCGGCATGCGATTAACTAAAGTATTCAAGTACTTGAGGATGCTTTTGCAGTTGGTCCATATAGGCTTTTAACCGGATGTTTTCTGAAGAACTCTCCTGATTACTACCTACCTTAGGCTGGCTCTCAGCCTTGCATTCGTTCAATCTTCGTCCATAGTATGAAGCAGAACCGGGGCGATCGCTGTTACTGTTGCCATTTGTTTCTAAAGTCTCCGATAATTTTGGGTACTGCGCCCCCGACCGGCTAAGTGGATCTGACATATCTACCCCATCTTTGTCACAAAAAGAATAAAATTGGCTCTACTCAGACAATTTTGATCCTATAAATGTTCATTTAACAAACACATTTAAAAAGTAAGGTAGCCACATGTGGCTCTCTGGATAACAATCTCATACCCAATGAGTAAACTCAGCCTGATCAGTATGATGAAAAAATTTCCGGAATTTTTTGTGGAATATCATAAGACAATACTCCGGACACTATTATGCAGCGATAGCACCATAGCTACTTAGCTCCTCATAAGTATTCATGACTTTTTCGTCATTCATTGCCAAGCCTAACTTCTCAAAAACTCTGTGCATCAGGTTCTGAT
>NZ_LUKQ02000127.1 GCF_001647025.1 Endozoicomonas atrinae | reverse complement strand
AGAGTCAGCTTAGTAAAATATTTAACTTTCTGGAACTATCAGACTTGCAGACCACCCCAAAAAGCTATACTTAACGACAGGTCATTTTGGACTGGTGTTTTGAGGACTTTTTACGCCGGTGATGACAAATGGTTCGAGTTCGTCATTAGAACGTTTAATTTGAAGAAGAGAACTCGATCCCAAAACATGAGTATACAAGGCTCTGATTTGCTTATTCTGAAGCGAAGACACCCTGGGCAGGTTACCCAGGGTTTGAGGAAATCAGGAAACGGGGGTATTCATCTGTTCATATAAAACATCGCAGCGCTGTGCGAGCGCTCGATCAATAGTAAGCACACCGCTGCCTTCATCCGACTGGTGAGTGCCCCAGGCAACAGTTACCTTACCCCACTCAATAACAATTCGTGGGTGATGGACATGTGCCTCGGCCAGGCAAGCAATGGCGTTGCAAAATGCCAGAGCTCGAGAGTATTTCTTAAAGACAAAGGATTTTTCAATATGGTCAATGCTGTCATACTGACAGGAAACCCAATCATTCATACATGCACTCCTGCTATTGAATAGAACCGAAATTCAGTCTAATTCAAATATGCAGGGATGGCATCAGAAATGCAGGTATGTAAATGCTTGGTCATGCTATAGAGAGATTGCTCAAGCCCAGCGAGGTGTCGAGAAGCGCAAAAAACTCGCAGTGAGCTTACCGGCAACAACCCAAAGCATGGGGTGAGCAGTTGCCGGATGCCTACTGAACTGCCAAGAAATAATTCAGTTTAATGGAATTACGCCTTCTCAGTTTCTGCTTCAGCTTCTTCAGACTTCAGTTGCTCAAGCTCTTGAGTTGCTGTATTCAGCTGCTGGGTGAGCTGCTTTTGTTTGGTTTTCAGACCACTGTTTTCACCAGTAAGCGTGCGATTCTGCTCTTGAAGACGCTTGATCTGCTTCTTCATTCGATCAGGATTGCTGGCTCTCAGATCTTTCAGTTCATTTTCCATGTTCTTCAGCTGGGCAGCAGCTTTTTCAGCTTTCTTCTCAGCAGTTTCCAGTCGCGATTTGAGCTGGCTTACTTCCCGGTTATGCTGCTCTGTAATTTCAATAAGAGCCGCCAGGCGTTGCTGTTCAATGATATCCATTTCACTGCTTGTATCAATGCTTCCGCCCATGCTCAGGGTACCCATAGATCCGATTACCTCCGGGGAGTTTTATAAGATAGGAAATAATAAAAAGCTTCCACCAGCGCGAAAGTTACGCACTGAAGCGAGAGAAATATTAAGAAGATATGAGTTATTCTTCATTAAGCGGCTGGAAAAAGCAGAATATCAGTAGACTAGGTGGCGGATTCTAATACATAAAAAAGGATATGGAAAGGTCTATCTGAAAAAATGAACAGATAACTATAGAAACTCAGGGGACTTTTTTACCAAATTGCAGCTATATATGGCTAACTTGCAAATTCATGGGCTAAGCCTGTGTTATAGGGTAGTCTGATAAGAGCAGTGAATCGTGATATATCGCACCAAAGTACACAAACAGCAGATAAAACAACGCTTAAGATAATGTCTGACACAATAACACTTTTACCAGATCATGTTACAGGGTTCCCTCCCCTTGAGCATGCGCTTAAACAACCAGACGGGCTTTTAGCTATCGGGGGAAATCTTGAGGTTGACACCCTGATCATGGCTTATCAGAGAGGGATTTTTCCATGGTTTAATGAGGGTGACCCTATCTTATGGTGGTCACCCTCCCCTCGAATGGTGTTGAAGCCAGGAGAGTTGTATTTATCTCGCTCGTTACGAAAACTGCTTCGAAAAAGATCATATCAGGTTACTTTTGACTACGACTTTTCTGCTGTTATAGCAGCTTGCGCAGACACCCGCAGGGCCTCGGAAGGAACCTGGATTACCCGTGAGATGATAGATGCCTATACTGCGCTGCATGATGCTGGGCATGCACACTCTATCGAAGTCTGGAGAGAAGGCATGCTTGCTGGAGGGCTATATGGGGTAGCTCAAGGGCGAATTTTTTTCGCGGAATCCATGTTCAGTATAGAAAGTAATACCTCCAAAATTGCCATGACAGCCCTTTCTGAACAGCTTTCAGCCTGGAACTTTGAACTTATTGACTGCCAAGTCTATTCGGATCATTTGGACTCTCTCGGAGCCAGGCTGTTATCAAGAACCAGGTTTTTAGATTATCTGGAGAACTATTGCTCACAAGCACCTTCCTGTGCAAACTGGAAGCAGGAATGGCAATGGAATGACCTTCGATAATGAGCCAGTATAAGAATCTCAGGTTTTACGCGACACAACCTCATGAATGCAGTTACCTGCCAGAGGAGCAGGCAACAACACTATTTATGGATCCGGAAATTCTGCTGAATAAACAGTTGTGCAGTGACCTTGCTGAAGTTGGGTTTCGACGAAGTGGTCAACATATATACCGCCCCCACTGCAACCGCTGCAGGGCCTGTATACCAGCAAGAGTCCCCGTATATTCCTTTCAGATGAGAAGAACACAGCGAAAGACCTGGAATCGTAACTCCACACTAAGAGTTTCCAGAGTTTCCGCAGACTTTCAGGATGAACATTTCCTGCTCTATGAAAAGTATATCAATCAGTGTCATCAGGATGGCGATATGTATCCTGCAACGATTGAACAGTACACATCTTTCCTGGTTGACAGTACCGAATTCACATCATTTTATGAATTTCGCCTGGATGGACAGCTGCTTGCTGTATCGGTAGTTGATCATTTACAAAGCAGTCTTTCCGCGATTTATACCTTTTACGACCCTGATTACCTGCAACGAAGCCTTGGACGTTATTGTATTTTATGGCTGATAGCTGAGACCAAAAAGCTGGGGCTGCCCTATCTACATCTAGGTTATTGGATTCGAAATTGCCAGAAAATGAATTACAAAATTGAATACCGTCCTGTGGAGCTTTATATCAGCCAGGAATGGAGACAACTGAAATAATACGACTGACAGTAAAGGGTGCTTTGCTTTACAAATTGTTTTCAGGCAGAATGCCCAACAAATTTAACCAAGCCGTACCAACCCCTCTGAGGTAGTTATTTAATGGCAAAAGAAGAGAGTCTGGAAATGGAGGGTGTCGTTATTGACACCCTTCCTAATACAATGTTTCGTGTAGAACTGGAAAATGGCCATGTTGTTACAGCGCACATCTCCGGAAAAATGCGCAAGAACTACATCCGAATTCTGACTGGCGACCGGGTAAAGGTAGAACTGACTCCATACGACCTGACTAAAGGCCGTATCACTTACCGTTCTCGCTAACAGCGGTGCTCACCCCTGAGCACCTCCTGCTGTCTTCTAACCTGCTTCACCATCAATAGCCTCAAGGTCTGAAGCCCGGCTTTTGGCTGCCTCAAACTTGAGGTGTAATTCTCCCTTTCGAACAGTCACTTTCACATTGCCCCCATGCTCGGCAAGCTTTCCAAACAGGATTTGTTCGGCCATGGGCTTTTTCAAATGCTCTTGAATAACACGACCCATTGGTCTTGCGCCCATTTGACGATCAAACCCTTTCTCCGCAAGCCAGCTACGGGCCTTATCATCAACATCCAGCTGTACGCGCTTTTCATCCAGCTGAGCCTGAAGCTCAGTGAGGAACTTATCGACCACGTGCTTGATAATATCGTCATTGAGTGAGGCAAAGGGAATAATGGCGTCCAGACGATTTCTGAATTCCGGCGTGAAGGTTTTCTTAATGGCCTCATTGCCGTCCGTCGTATGATCCTGCTCAAGAAAGCCCATCGAACTTCTTGTCATGTTTTCAGCACCAGCATTGGTGGTCATGATCAGAATTACATTCCGGAAATCAGCCTTACGGCCATTGTTATCTGTCAGGGTGCCATGATCCATGACCTGCAGTAACAGGTTGAAGACATCAGAGTGCCCTTTCTCTATTTCATCAAGCAACAGTACACAGTGAGGTGTTTTATTGATGGCTTCTGTTAAAAGACCACCCTGATCAAACCCAACATAACCCGGAGGGGCACCTATGAGACGTGATACCGTGTGAGCTTCCATATATTCGGACATATCAAAGCGTACCAGCTCAATACCAAGGGCTTTGGCCAATTGCCGACAAACCTCAGTTTTACCTACACCGGTCGGCCCTGAAAACAGGAAAGAGCCAACCGGTTTTTCAGGTGCTTTAAGGCCTGCTCTTGAAAGCTTGATAGCCGTAGATAATGAAGTGATCGCTTCGTCCTGCCCGAACACCACCATCTTCAGATTACGCTCAAGCTTACCGAGAAGCTCCTTGTCAGAGGAAGACACAGACTTTGGTGGAATCCTGGCCATCTTGGCAACAATGCTTTCCACATCATCGACTTCAATAACTTTCTTTCGTTCAGACTCAGGCTGAAGCCTCTGATACGCACCCGCTTCATCAATAACATCAATGGCTTTATCTGGCATGTGACGATCATTTATGTATCGATCTGCGAGTTCAGCCGCTGCTTTCAGGGCTTCATCCTGATACTCAATAGCATGATGCTCTTCGAACTTCTTTTTCAGGCCTAGAAGTATCTGGAAGGTGTCTTCAACGTTAGGCTCGATGATGTCTACCTTCTGGAATCTTCTTGCCAGTGCCCGGTCTTTTTCAAAGATCCCACGAAACTCCTGAAATGTAGTAGAACCAATGCAGCGCAGCTCACCAGAAGTCAGCATCGGTTTAAGGAGGTTTGACGCATCCATCACTCCACCGGATGCAGCGCCTGCACCAATGATGGTATGAATTTCGTCTATAAAGAGAATCGCGTGATCCAGCTTCTTAAGTTCACCAAGTAACTGCTTGAATCGCTTCTCAAAATCACCGCGATACTTGGTTCCGGCCAGAAGCGATCCCAGATCCAGAGAGTAAACAACAGCCTTGGACAAAACATCAGGTACGTCACCATCAACAATCCTTCGAGCAAGACCTTCAGCAATGGCCGTTTTCCCTACCCCAGCCTCGCCAACCAACAATGGGTTGTTCTTCCGACGACGGGTAAGAATCTGGCAGACACGCTCAACTTCTTCAGCCCGACCAACCAAAGGGTCAATTCTTCCAAGGCGTGCCTGATCATTCAGATCGGTAGCATAGAGTTTGAGAGGGTTCTTGCTGCGGCCACTACTGCTCTCCGGCTCCATATCATCGGTCAGATCATGACCAAGCTCTTCGAGCTCCTGACCAGGCGTCTTGGATATACCGTGGGCAATAAAATTAACAACATCGATGCGAGCCACATCCTGTTGCTTCAGGAAA
The DNA here is from genome assembly GCF_001647025.1 of Endozoicomonas atrinae. GTDB lineage: Bacteria > Pseudomonadota > Gammaproteobacteria > Pseudomonadales > Endozoicomonadaceae > Endozoicomonas > Endozoicomonas atrinae. The sequence continues at coordinate 10,990 of NZ_LUKQ02000127.1, read as the reverse complement.
TAAACAGCCTGACTTTCCTGCTCACTGAAAATGGCGACAAGCACATTGGCACCAGTAACTTCCTTTTTACCGGAGCTTTGTACGTGAAAAACAGCACGCTGCAGTACTCGCTGAAAGCCAAGGGTTGGCTGAGTTTCACGCTCATTGTCATCATCGGGGATTAACGGTGTCGTTGAGCTGACAAACTCAGTGAGATCCTGACGAAGTTTATTAAGATCAATTCCGCAGGAAACAAGAACCCTTGCTGCGGACTCATTATCAAGTAAAGCAAGTAAAAGATGCTCAACCGTCATAAATTCATGACGGTTATCTCGGGCGTCTTTAAATGCATTGTTCAGTGTTGCTTCGAGGTCTTTGTTAAGCATATGGTGTAACCTTGAAAACGCTAATCGGCCTTTTCTGTCTTGCACAGCAGGGGATGGTCGTTTTCTCTGGAATATTCATTAACCTGCTGAGCCTTGGTTTCCGCGACATCCTTGCTGTATACACCACAAACGGCTTTTCCCTGGGTATGTACCATCAGCATAGTTTGAGTCGCCTTCCCTTCTGGCATACTGAAAAACTTCTCCAGTACCTCAACAACAAAATCCATTGGTGTAAAATCATCATTCAGGAGCAAGACCTGATACATGGGAGGGGGAGCCAGTCTAGTTTTTTCCGGAACGACTGCAACGTCCAGATCACCTTCCTGTTCCTCTCCCTCTTTTTCCAAGCTTAGACGAAACAGTTCGAGATTACTCATGGTTTTATGACTGCCAACCTTCAATTTGCAACTTAACTGTCTGGTAACCAACAGCACAATCATGGCACCGCAAGTACTTACCACTGCCAATCATAAAACAACGAACACAAATTAATGATCGGCACGGTTTACAGACATTTGATAACAGAAGATAAATTAGTGCACATATACTAAGAAATTGACAAATTTGCCAAGACTTCACTTCTCATTCTAAAGATACTTGAGCAAATCACAATAATGGGCTTTCAGAAATTGATTGAATGACCCACAGTAACAGGAGATAAGCGTAGAAAGGACAATAAACAGGTGGGTTAAAGCGTTAAAGCCGGAAATTAATTTCCGGCTTTAACTGATGAAAAAATAACTGAAAAATTACATATGGTTAACTATTTCATCGGCAAACTCAGAGCACTTGACCAGCTTTGCTCCATCCATCAGTCTCTCAAAATCATAAGTAACGGTCTTGGCACCAATAGCGCCATCCATACCTTTGATGATGAGATCTGCTGCTTCATTCCAGCCCATGTGACGAAGCATCATTTCCGCAGAAAGGATGACTGAGCCTGGGTTTACCTTATCCTGACCCGCATACTTTGGAGCAGTACCGTGAGTTGCTTCAAATACGGCTGTTGGTGCACCGATATTGGCACCTGGGGCAATGCCGATACCACCAACCTGGGCAGCCAGTGCGTCAGAGATGTAATCACCATTCAGGTTCAGGGTTGCAATGACATCGTATTCTGCCGGACGAAGGAGAATCTGCTGAAGGAAAGCGTCAGCAATAACATCTTTGATGACAATATCTTCTCCAGTATTCGGGTTTTTGACAGTATGCCATGGTCCGCCATCAAGAGGTTGTCCGCCGAAGTATTCAACAGCTGTCTGGTAGCCCCAATCCTTGAAGGACCCTTCCGTAAACTTCATGATGTTACCCTTATGAACCAGGGTTACAGATTTACGGTTGTTATCGATAGCAAACTGAATCGCCTGCTTCACCAGGCGCTCGGTGCCTTCTTTTGACACAGGCTTGACACCAATGCCACAGTCTTTTTCAAAACGAATTTTGGTAACGCCCATTTCATTGCGCAGGAAACTGATCAGTTTATCGGCTTCTGCACTGCCAGCCTGCCACTCTATACCCGCATAAATGTCTTCCGAGTTTTCACGGAAGATAACCATGTCAGTTTTTTCAGGCTCTTTTACTGGGCTTGGTACGCCCTTGAACCAGCGGACAGGACGAATGCAGGCAAACAGGTCCAGCTCCTGACGAAGAGCAACATTTAGTGAGCGGATACCACCACCAACGGGCGTTGTCAGAGGACCTTTAATGCTGACAACATACTCTTTCAGAGCCTCAAGTGTTTCTTCTGGAAGCCAGGTATTGTCATCGTAGACTTGGGTAGCCTTCTCACCACAGAAGACTTCCATCCACTCAATTTTACGTTTCCCTTCGTATGCTTTCTCTACCGCAGCATCAACAACTTTCAGCATGGCTGGTGAAACGTCAGCACCAATACCGTCACCTTCAATATAAGGAATAACTGGGGTATTGGGAACATTCAGGGAGAGGTCCTCGTTGACAGTGATTTTGTCACCGTTGGCAGGCACCTTGATCTTTTGGTATCCCATTATCAACTCCGTTCGCTAATCATCGGTTTGGCCAGATGAAAGACTGGTTCAACGCTTCTTGTCGTTATTTAAAGCACGCAGCCAAATCCAACAGCAGTGTCAGCAAGGTGAATCCCTTGCCAACAACAAGGCAGCTGCCTGCACAAAAACGCGTATACCATATACCATCCTTAGCCAGGAATAAATGAAGTTTTGTTACAAAAACGAAACCGCTATCTGGATTTACCACTATTAATTTCCAGCAGTATGGCGCTTATTTATCGGGAAAGGTAAAATGGCCAGCTATTTTTTGACAGGTGGCAGTATACCCCAGTGATAAAGCATCCTTCCCAAACAAAAGTGATTGTTGGCATGTCCGGCGGTGTTGACTCGTCCGTATCCGCTTTGCTTCTGCAACAGCAGGGCTACCAGGTGGAAGGACTCTTTATGAAGAACTGGGAGGAAGATGACGGGTCTGAATACTGCACTGCAATGACCGATCTGGCTGATGCCCAGGCGGTTTGTGACAAGCTTGGCATTCATTTACATAAAGCCAACTTTGCTGCTGAATATTGGGATAATGTCTTTGAGCATTTTCTCAATGAATACAAAAATGGCAGAACTCCGAACCCGGATATCCTGTGTAATAAAGAGATCAAATTTAAAGCCTTTCTGGATTATGCATTAACTCTTGGCAGCGATTACATAGCGATGGGACATTACTGCCGTCGCGTCGATAGAGCTGGTCACAGCTACCTGGTTAAAGGGATTGATAATAATAAGGATCAAACCTATTTCCTTCATGCGGTAAGCGAAGACCAGATTGCCCGCACCCTCTTTCCTGTTGGGGATCTGGAGAAAACCGAAGTCCGTCGCATTGCCGAAGAACACGGGCTTATCACATACGACAAAAAAGACAGTACAGGTATCTGTTTTATCGGTGAACGCCGATTCAAGGACTTTTTACAACAGTACCTGCCTGCACAGCCTGGCGCCATTGAAACGGAAGATGGCCAGGTGATTGGTGAACACTCGGGATTGATGTACCACACCATTGGCCAGAGGCAGGGTCTGGGAATTGGTGGACTGAAAGATGCAGGAGAAGCCCCATGGTATGTCCTGGATAAGGACCTCGAAAGAAATGTGCTGATTGTCGGCCAGGGTAAGGATCACCCCCTGCTCTTCTCGAGCAGTCTGACCTGCTCCCATATTGACTGGGTATCAGGAAACGCGCCGGAGATGCCCTGCAAGCTCAAGGCGAAAGTGCGATATCGTCAGCAGGATCAGGGCTGTACCCTAACCCGTGAAGCCAATGGTGATTACCGGGTTATCTTTGATCAGCCCCAGAGAGCCGTTACTCCGGGCCAGTCGGTAGTCTTTTATGATGACCTTCATAACGAGAAGGTGTGCCTTGGCGGCGGGGTTATTGAAAAACGGACACAAGCCCAGGCTTGACCTTAACGAAACTGGAAACTTTATCAACAACAACGGAAATCCCAGAGAAGAAGATTGGTGCGATATTCTACAAAGGATCAGGCGGCTGCATTATCTGGTGTGTTCCAGGCCGCAGAGTTGGTAGATAAACTGGCAAGGACCGGGCAATTGAGTGAACAGGCTCTGACCCCGTCCATCCACAGTATTTTTGTAACCTCCCCCAATGACGTGTCAGAGGTTTATGGTGGTTTTGACAGCCTGGCCATGGGGAGAAAAACCCTTGAGTCCGTATTAAGCAGGGACAGCTCGGCCATTCAGGGGGATGTTATCCGCTATGCGCTGGCACTGATTCACATAGAGAAAAAGCTGAGTCGTAACCCAAAAATGCTGAATACCATTGGAGAGCGACTCAATAGAACCAAAGAGCAGGTCGAACATTTTGGCATGCTTCACGAAAATGTGATTTCAAATCTGGCCAGCATCTACCTGGATACGATCAGTACCTTCAAAACTCGAATACAGGTGGCTGGGGATATGCGCTACCTTCAGAATCCGGTTAATGCTAATCGGATTCGAGCGATTCTGCTGGCAGGTATTCGTTCTGCTACCCTCTGGCGACAGTGTGGTGGCAGCCGCTGGCACCTGTTTATCAGCAGAAGCAAGCTACTTGATGGTCTCAAGAAACTGTAATACCTGAATTTTAAAGGGCACTTCCCGGTGCCGTCATTATCCACCCCATTGGAAAATCGCCTGTGATACCACCTGTGCCCCACATTCTGATCCAGGCCAATCAGTCAATGATTAGAATCTAACAGAGGTATCCGTTATCATGCGCCCTTTTCCCCGAGCTTAAGGCATAAAACATGGAGCTGAATGCACTGACCGCCGTCTCCCCCATTGATGGACGTTATGGTGACAAGACCCAATCCCTCAGAACCATTTTCAGTGAGTATGGACTGATCCGTTTTCGGGTTGCGGTTGAGGTTCGCTGGCTGCAATCTCTGGCCAATCACTCTGCCGTTACAGAGGTTCCTGCACTTTCAGAACAAGCTAACCAGGTGCTGGATAGTTTGGTCAGTGGTTTCTCCATGGCAGAGGCGGAGCGGGTTAAAGAGATTGAACGCACCACCAATCATGATGTTAAAGCGGTCGAATACCTGATCAAGGAGCGCTTTCAGGGTAATGATGAATTGTCAGCGATCAGTGAATTTGTCCACTTTGCCTGCACATCGGAAGATATAAATAACCTTTCTCATGGCTTGATGCTGAAAACTGGCATGGAAGAGGCAGTATTGCCAGAGATGCGAAAAATCATCTCCGCCATTGAAAGTCTGGCCAAGACACATGCTCACCAGCCCATGTTATCCAGAACCCATGGACAAACTGCATCCCCTACCACGCTTGGTAAAGAGATGGCTAATGTGGCTTACCGCCTTAAACGTCAACTCAGACAGATTGAAAGCATTATCCCTATGGGAAAAATTAATGGTGCTGTCGGCAACTACAATGCCCATCTGTCAGCCTACCCTGAACTGAACTGGGCTGATCATGCCGAGCAGTTCGTCACCAGTCTCGGTCTGGAGTGGAACCCCTACACTACGCAAATTGAGCCTCACGACTACATTGCTGAGCTTTATGATGCCATCTGCCGTTTCAATACCATTCTGATCGACTTTGACCGGGATGTCTGGGGTTACATCTCTCTGGGCTATTTCAAACAGAAAACGGTTGCCGGTGAAGTAGGCTCTTCAACAATGCCTCACAAAGTAAATCCGATTGATTTTGAAAACTCTGAAGGCAACCTGGGCATTGCTAACGCTATTATGCAGCATCTTGCCGCCAAACTGCCGGTTTCCAGATGGCAGCGGGACCTGACTGATTCCACTGTACTGCGCAACATGGGGGTTGGGCTGGGCCAGAGTCTGATTGCCTATGCCGCAACTCTGAAAGGCATCGGCAAACTGGAGGCCTCCCCTGCCCGTCTTGATCAGGATCTGGATAACGCCTGGGAGGTACTGGCAGAACCCATCCAAACCGTAATGCGCCGCTATGGTATCGAACAGCCTTACGAAAAGCTCAAAGCACTGACCCGTGGTCAGGAAGGTATTACCAAAGAAACTCTGGCAACGTTCATTGATGGTCTGGAGCTTCCTGCTAATGTAAAGGTCGAGTTAAAAGCGCTGACACCAGCCACTTACGTTGGCAATGCAGTAGAACAGGCCCTAGCGATTTAACCCATTTCATGGCGAGCTGCTGCTTTGCGCTTTTTTCCTGAATAGTGGAAGCAGCAGCATCAGGGTCAGGTAGATAAAGACCATGAGCATGAAACAATAGATAAACGCCAGCATCGTCGATTGCTGCTTGAGTAAACCCGCAATCTGCTCAATAAAGGCCGTGTTCGTAATGGTCTCACCAGTTGCCTCAGCATAGTCCTGCAACAGCTTGTTATCTGGCGATAAACTCCCTCCCAGACTTTGCCACTCCAGCTGCTTTACATAGCTGAAATAGGTATTGATGACTGCAATACCTATTGAAGAGCCTATGGTACGACAGAGGTTGAACATTGCTGTACCTCCAGGAATGAGCTCAGGCCTGAGTGTCGAAAATGCAATTTTTGACAAAGGTGCAAAAACCAGCCCCAGCCCTGCCCCCTGAATCACTGAAGGCAAAATAATCCAGAATGGATCAATCTCCAGGGAGTACCAGCTCATCTGCCAGACTCCAATGGCATTAAGAACCAGCCCCACAAAAATCAGAATCCGACTATCCAGTTTATCCATCAATGGAGCAGCCATAATCAGAATCACGGCAGAGGCAATTCCTCTGGGTGCCATGATAAAACCGGAAGTCTCTACTGGATAATTCAGGAGCTCCTGAAGTAGCATGGGTTGCAATTGCAGTACGCCAAAAGTGCCAACAGCAAAGCAACTGACGATTAGGCATGAAATTCCCAGATTTCGATCCTTTAGCATCCATACCGGGGCAATCTCTCCCTTGGTGAGAAAAGAGCGAACAACAAATGCGATGATAAGGAGCACACTGGCAATGGTGGAAAACAGGATAAAGTTCGAACTGAACCAGTTTTTCTCATTACCCTGAGATAGGACCATTTGAAGAAGGCCTATTCCCAGCGCCATGGTAAATATCAAGAGCCAGTCAATGGATGTTTTGCCCCGGTTACTGATCTGAATGTTTCTGAAAATCAGCAACAGACAGACCGCACCGACCGGTAGATTGATATAAAACACCCAGCGCCAGTTCAAATGCTCGGTAAGAATTCCACCAATCACCGGGCCTAGAACCGGACCAACCATGACCCCGATAGAGAATAAAGCCATGGCACGGCCCTGCTCTTCCCTGGGATAGACCTGCATGAGAATTGACTGGCTCAGAGGAATCACGGCAGCACCGAATATTCCCTGAAATATCCGGAAGAAGATCATCTCCATCAGTGAGTCAGCCTGTCCACAGAGTGCAGACATCACCACAAACCCACCAATGGAGTACAGCAGCAACTGGCGCTCACCAAAGCGCAGAGTCAAAAAGCCTGCCAGAGGAATACAGATGGCTTCAGCCATGCTGAAACTGGTCAATACCCAGGTAATTTGATCTGAGGTTGCACCAAGGGCTCCCATCATATCCGGCAGTGCGACATTCGCCACCGTCATATCAATCAGAACCATCAGGGAAGAAGTAATGATGGTTGCTGTGACTGCCTGCCGGCTGACACTATTTTTCATGGGTATGTTCACCAGCAGTGGCGACCGTATCCACCGTTACCGTGGCACTGGCCCCCACTCTCAGCGGCTCTTTGCCCCGCTGATTATCGGCATCCTTTAAGCGGATGCTCACTGGAAATCGCTGGGTGATCTTTACCCAGTTCCCCGTCGCATTTTCGGGAGGAAGTAGAGAAAAGGCTGAACCACTGGCAGGAGAAATTGATTCAACGGTTCCTGTAAACGTGGTATCCGGATACATATCCAGCTCAACGCTGGCTGGCATGCCAGGCCGGATTCTACCGAGATCGTCCTCCTTGAAATTGGCCTGGATCCAGTAACTTTCTGCCACCACCAAAGGCATCAGGGCCTGCCCCTCATTAACGACGCTGCCCGGGTGAACGTTGACTTTACCCAGTTCGCCATCGGCCGGGGCTGAAATATTGGTGTAAGAGAGATTCAATGTGGCCAGCATTAAGGCTGCTGCGGCTTCCTGAACTGCTGGAGCCTCTTCTCCCTCTGCACCCTGTTCAGCGACCAGCTGAGCCATATGTGCTCTTGCACCGGCCAGCGCATCCTGCGCGGTAGTGAGCGCCGCTCTGGCAGTATCTGCTTCCTGCTCAGGAAGAACCCCCTCAGAAACCAGGGTCATGGTCCGCCGGAAGTTCAATTGCACTTTTCGCAGGTTTGCTGCCGCAGTGGAAATATTACTGCTGGCCGCCAATATCCCCTCACTGGCAGCCTTGTTTTCTTCTGTGGCCACCTGGTAAGCGGCTTTTGCCTTATTGAGCTGTGATTCATAAGATGCTGGATCAATCTGAATCAGCATTTCACCAGCATGCACCTGCTCATAGTTGTCTACATTGACGACACTGATCCGACCACCAACCTGTGGCGCTATATAGATAATATTGCCGTGAACGTAGGCATCATTGGTGTTCGGGTATTTTTTCTGGTGCTCGACATAGAAATAAGCGGCGATCAACAAAATTAACAGAACAGCAACAGTGATTATCCAGTTTCGCACTGAATGAGGAGATGCATTATCCATTCTCGAGGCCAGGAAAGTGGTTGAAGGAGGCTCTCTTCGTCAGATAGGAATAGTCGAAAAAGAGATTTAAAAGATAATGTTGAAGAAGATTAGTATAGGCTGAAGAGATGGTCTAATTGAGATCGGGGTATAAGGTTATGCTTATAACCTTTTGATTAAAAGGTATTTTCTTATACCTCAATCATTCAGGTCGAGGCATTACTGGCAGCCTGTGAACTGCCACAGTGACGCTGCTACCGTACTGTCCTGACGGTGGGCTTACAACCATGGTCTTATTGGTCAAATGACTTATGCCCTATATTATAAAAATTATTCATCTTGACGAATTCCAACAACAACTGGCATCACGTGTTTGCCTTATACTTCCTCCTAACTCTTCCCTCCGATTTCACAAATCGATTTGACGCTCCAAAAAAGCTTCATATTATCAGTTTCTAATGAGGGGAAATGGTATGGACATCAAAGGGAACGTTATTTCAGATAGCTCAACAAATGATGTACATTCGTTACAGGCGGTAACAGCCCAGGGTAAGGCTGGCATAAGAAAAGTAAAAAAAACATCGTTCAAGCCCTCTTGCCAGCATTCTGCAAACTTTGTCGGAAAAGAAACTGCCTATTCCAGAGCAAAATCAGAAATAAAATACAAAAGACGACTTGAAAGCAAGGAAGAAGCTTTGGCAAGGATCAACAATAATGAAGATCTGATGCCTGTACAGAAAGAAGGATTGAGGAGAGATGTTACCAAAATATACAGGCATCAATCTATATTTAGACCTGTGAACAAAATGAATGCCTATTTATCCAAAGTTGACAGTTCCAGGCAGATTTCCATCGGGCAAGTTAAGGATATTGAATATTGGCGAGCCGAAAAAGAAAAATTGGAGCAAAAACTTACTGATACCGGCATCATTGATAAATGGATAGAAATACAGCCTGATAGGCAGGGGCTTCCATTGAGCTATGAAAGTACTGAAATGCTGGAACGGGTGCTTGCGGAAATACCCGTGCAGACAGCGACCAAAGTAAGGAGGTTACTACTCGAACTCGTTCAGGCTCAGGATGAGATTCATGAGCTTGAATCCAGAAAAGATGAGTACAGTAAATATGTGAGTCTTGAAATGGAGCCCAACAGGCTTGGTGATGCACGCTGTACTATCAATCCATTTCAAAGCAAGGAATATGTCAAGGAATTCGCAGACGCATTCGATAGATTTGATCAATGCCACCAGGTGCTCAGACAAAAGGTTCAGGAACAAAAATGTGAAAGATTCGACTTTTCTGGTTTTGAGCAGGAAAATCAGACAGCTATTGAAGAATTGAAAAAAAGCATGCAACCAATTCTGCAAGACAGTAAAGCCAGAAAGCACTTTCTGAAGATGTATAACGAGGCAGCGAGAATTCTACAGTCCATAAACTGGGATCCAGCCTTAACTGTAAGTGGAAAAACATTCCCTGAAACAATAGATGCATCAGGAACGGGGATAGGGCAAGCGGTACTGGCAGGATTAAAAAATACCATTGTAGAGGGCAGTCTGGAGAAGCACCGTGTCGATCAGAAGGTGCTAGCCCAAAAACTCTTAGACAGAGCACCAAACTTGCTTTATTTTTTAGCCAAGATCCCATCACTCGCCCAATCGTTTTATTTCAAAACAGATGACAACAGCAAGATTCACTATTCCATACTGAGCAGCGAATTTATGCAGTATCTGTTTGTCAAACCAACATCGTACAAGCTTGATGAACCCAAAAGGGAATCTGCCAGAAAGTTCTTCGGCGCAACTGACTTGCAGATGAAAGGGGTAATGCATTGCTATATGAGAAACACCAACCTTGCCAGCCATGCAGCGTCAGTAGCCATCAAGCCTCTTTCTAAAATGACGATGGTAACTCTGGTTCCTGGCGTTACACCACTGATTTTGGTTGCCGCCATCACCCCGATTGCAGGACCTTGTGTTGCCGGTGCTGTCGCAAGCTTTATGCCGCCTGGCGCAGATACAGCTCTTTACCAGTTTGTGTTAAATACCGTTACAAAGCAGTTGCTGGTTCCGACCTGTGTGCTCAACCCATGCTGGGTGAAGATGAAAGTCGATCAGATCCAGAATTCTCGCGCCTACAAGCAACTTAAGAAAGCCCCGAAAGAGGATTCTCTGAACGGCACTCCACTCGCGCAAGCGCAACCCATTGAAAGTGACCATCAACCCTGTTTGTTACGACCAGTCACGTCTGCAGGGAAAATGCTGAGAAAAGATACTGATGAAACCCTTGCCCCCCTGGCCAACCTGGCTGGAAAAGTAAACAAATTGCAGAAAATTATACCAATCGCATTTTCTAAATCCTTAAGCTGCCGCCAACTATGCTTAGGCATCATTACCATGCATTATCTAGAACAGATGTCTCGTCGACCACAGCTACCCGAAGGTTTTAATGATGTTGATTTTC
>NZ_LUKQ02000126.1 GCF_001647025.1 Endozoicomonas atrinae | reverse complement strand
GGCTGCTGAATTGCCACCCACAAATACAGACCAGAACCTCGTCTATTTTCTGCTGCTCCTGCTCGCTGGCGTTTTCATAAATTTCGGTTAATAGCTCTGACTGATGTTCGCTGTCTTCCAGTTCGTCATTTGCGCCTGCGGCAATCAGTTCAATCAGATTCATGCTCCACTCCTGCTCAATAAAAAACTGGCAATTACTCCTTGCATTACCAGCATACCATCCTTCCCTGATTATAAAGCCCTGACGGGCAGGGCTGTCATGGCGGCGATTAAATATGCCGGGGAACTTCTTTTTTCATGCTGTAAAAGGCGATGCGGTTTTCCTTTTTGCCATCCTCGGTGTGGACAACAAAATCGCCTTTGTCGTAAGTAATGGCATCCAGTGCCTTGTCATCCAGTGCCAGCTCTTTGCCACCTTTGAGCTTCATGGTGATGCTCCACTTGCCGAGGCAGTTGGCGGTGGCACTGGTCACTTCGGTGTTATTAACCCGCACCTGTTCTGCCCGGGCGAGCAGGGTTTTAAAGGCGCTGGCGACTTTTTCATGCGTTGTTTTTTTAGCCATGATCAATCTCCTTTTTCTGGCTTATTTACGGTAGTTATCGCTGCATCCCCCAAAGTCATCAGGGAATGCTGAGCTTGCGATTCGGCGTTGCCGTGCCTGTTCGGCAGGGCTTTTCAGAAACTCACTGAGTGGCCGGTATGCTTGACTGGACGTTGCCGTCGGTTCTTCTTCTTGTTGCTGTTGTTGTTGCCGCTCAGTCACGCCCTGCTGGTAGCGATACATCACACTCCATACCTGAGAGCAGGCGGTGTGGTAATCGTGGTCACCAATGCTGTTTTTAAAGTTGTCGTACTGCATGGTTTCCAGCTGGTCTTGCAAAGCGTTGATCACATCGCTCTGTGGTACTTCCATACGGTAGCGATAATCAGCGTCGGGAGTGATGAGCAATTTTTCCTCTGGAAATAGTGTTTTTAATACCTCGGCCTGTCGGGCTCTGACCATCATCAGCTGTGGCTCGTTTCTGTGTTTCACAATGCTGATCATGCCCTGGCTGGTGAATATCCACATGGCAGCGCTCCTTTCAAGTGTGTTCATCAGTTACAGTCCATAGTTTTTTTCTGTTTATTGTTAGGGCTGACATGTACAACCACTGAGTACCTTCTCCTTGTGCAAGAATGTTCAGCCTCATTATTTGAAAATCTGTATTCAGGCATTTCATCAAAAGTGACGGTTAATTTATCAATCTTCATTCCCATATCACGCACCAGGTAAAATGAACTTTTACCATTGTCCGTTTTCATGAATGCATCCTGAAACTCATCGGTTTCGTAACGGTCCAGGTAGGCTTTCAATAATTCTTTTGTTTCAAAGTTAGTGATATTGCATCGGGTAATAGTTTTTGGGTACGTTAATAGCCAACCGTTAGTTTCAAATGTTTTTTCAAACTGCAGGATAACCACGTTACTCATAAAAAATGATTTTCTGTTACTCATCCCAGCTTTGTCATTTTGTATTAACAACCATTCATCCCGCTTAAATTGGTTGAGGAAAGAGCAACGGTTACCATTAACCAAGCTGTTATTTTTGTTGCTTTTAGTTAAACAGTTTCCCAATAAATACTTTGTGCTGGTTTCTTTGGCTAACTCCGTAAACTCACTCCTATATTTTTGTTTTAATTGTGCAAGTTTGCTACGAATCTCTTTATCAGTTTCCAGCTCAGCTAAATCAACTCCCGAAACAGTATATATGGGTTTCAAAGATGGTATTTCGGTGATTTCAACATACTCATTCAATGTCCTGTAAACGACGTGTTGCTGTAGATTGGATGACTTCTGTGTCTGTCTCGAAGATTGAAGGTTTAGCAATTGTTCTTTTAGTCTTCCGTGCAACTCTTTGGTATCATCAGTAGAGTCTGCTAACCGAACAATACGTCCCTGCGCTGTCATACCTAGCTCCTCAACAGAATCATTTTCCAATTTTTTAGCTAAATAACACCTAATCTCCCCAATTGTTTGTTCTGCTGTTATTTGGTGCATTGCGAGCCTCGAAAAAAATCAAAATGAAAGATAGTCGAGTATCATATTAGCTTCGTAAGTTCTTTGAACTTGCATCACTTTTTTGGAGGCCTGCACTATAAGCAGCCTGCAGGGCTTCTTTGATCTGCCAGATGGCCAATTCGTGAAAGTCCAGGTTATCCACGTTTCGGGTGTTGAGGGTTTCCAGCTTCAGGATCGTGCTGGCGATGTCATCGATGGCTTGTTGCCGTGTTTTCATAGTGTCCGTCCAGATTTATTGTTGTATTAACACACAACATAAACGCAGACGGGCATACAGCAAGGCGAAACCGTGATTTTTTTCAAGGCGTGGTGAGCCGCTCAGGGCGGCGATCTGGGTGGTGTTATTCGGAGGGTATGGTCAGTGATAAGTCTTGCTGAATAACGTCCCTGGCTCGATAGCGGTCACCACGGTTGTACGTTTTCAGTTCTTCGATGAGGTCGCTGTCGTTGTGAGCGTCCAGTCTGCGAATAGTCACCGGACGCCCTGCGTCGGTGGGTATCTCCCAGCCGTTCGGGGTCGCTTTCACTCCCCCCTGTGCCATGTGAATAGGATTAGACGCCCGCTCCATGGGGTCATCCTCTGCCCAGCCGTACTCTATCCATGCCACGCCCTGGTCAATATCAAATAACTGTGCCGGGTATCGCTTGCCACCATAAGGGTGGTCAATCTCCAGGGGGGCTCCCTGCTTGCTGGCTTCTCCTGGGGTCATTCGTCTTCTCCTCGCCGCTTTATCACTTGTTCTAAGGGGCGGCCATCTGGCCATTGCTGGTAGCCTGCGTCTTTAAAGAGTTGTATCACGTTCTGCCGTTCGTCAAGGCTATCGATTCGAATGCTCTCCAAATCATCAAAAATCGACAGGCTGTTTTTAAAGATGGTCTCATTACCGCCCAGTCGACTGATCTCTCTAAGCTGTGAAACGGTAATTTTCCGGTGCTGCTGCACATGAGTGTCGGTGGTTCTGCCGTAATAATCATGACTGTAGGAAATCGCGTCCATTCGTGCAGCGGCCTTACTGTTCCAGATGAAACCCTCGGTATTGATTGCATCGCCCTTCGGTTTTATCCGGGTAAAAAAGTAGTTGGCTCCACCGGAGTGCAGGTCAGCCTGATAAGACTTCCCGCCCGGGCGGATACCACGACGAATTTTTTCAGTGGTGGAGACCATCTGGCCGCCGGATTCCAGCACTTTCTTCAGGGTTTTGATCATGCTGCCGTTGTCGCTGTTGACGTGAATAACTCGATAATTGTCGTTTAGATCCTTAAACGCGGGGTCATTCAATAACTCAGGCCGGTAGTGAATGCGTTGTCCTTGACCGAAAGCCTGATACTCGCCTGCCGGGTTGTATTGCTTCATGGACTTCAGATCAATACCGAGCGCTTTATTCATCCGTGCGAGCTTTTTCCGGATGCGTTCCCCCTGGTCAGTCAGGGAGCGGGTTTCATTGGCCAGCACCTTATCCAGTTTGTGAATATAGGCCAGCTTATCCAGATAAAGTTCCTCCATATCCCCTGTGGTGGTGCGTTGACTGTTGATGCCCAGCTCATCCATCACCGAAAACACCCGTTCAGTGTCCGCCTGTTGGATGCCGGTAACATCAATCTCCATGCGACCCTGCAGGGAGAACGGCACACTGTGATGTTTTGGCCAGTAATGGATAGTGGCTCCATCCACTTCAGCGGTGTATCGCCGGGCAGAAAGGGTGAAGGTCTTTTTCCCCTCTCGTTGCCGACCTTTCTGAAAATTGGACAGCTGAAACTCAGTACTGTCCTCGGTCCATTGAATGCCGGACGATTGCTTAACTGAGGCCGCAGGGGGAATGCTGAAGGTTTTGTATCTACCAACCTTGGCATTCCAGTTCGGTATCTCACCTTCCAGGGTGTTGTGACGCACTTTCCTGAGTTCATCAATAAAAGGTTGGGTTCGGTTCGTAAAGGCCGCCAGATCACGGGATGACCGCAGGTTATTCGATGCCTGCTCGGTCATCTCATCCAGTACCTGCTGCCAGCGTTCTACCGCTGCATCGATGCGCTCAAACACATAATCATCCATGCCATAGCCATTTTCCGCCCGGTGTGCCACGGACTTGATGGCGGTGATGATTTTCTTATGCATATCCTCATAGGGTTCTGCGGTACTTTCAATCGTGCCGATGGTCTGCTCCAGCTTTCGCATGGCGCTGGGCATCAGTTTGAAATAAGCACCGGTCACGTCCATGCCTTGGAGGTTTTTTTTATGGTAGAGCAGCACGTTATGGTCTTCGATGTCGCCCTTGTCGGTGGGGATGGTATAACCATTTGAACGACTGTTGACCACCTGCTCATACTCCAGCCGATTGATGGCGCTGCCGCTGATGGTTGGTTCTGGTGTTGCTTTCTGCAGGGCTTCTGGATACTGCTTTGCTATGTCCTGTTGTCTGGCCACCAAGATATTAATGAGCCTGGTGCGTTCCCGTTTTGTGGTGGGGCCGACGCTCTCTACCAGCTCGGTGATCTGCTGTTTATCCAGTGCCAGTGCTTTGCGGGCACCGGCGATCATGTCTTCCCGGGTAACGCTGGCAAACACCGCCGCTGATTGGGGGTTCATGGCGCTGTCTCGCAGGCTCTCGATCTCCAGCACCTTTTTCCCGAATGCGTCGCCTTTTAATCCACCTTGTGCCCGGTATCTCAAGGCACCACCGGTATCGATATGGATGGCCTTGCTGCCTTTCACCAGCAGGTTGTCGTAGGAAAGTCCCACCACGTCCCAGTTGGCCAGCCAGGCGTCCACCATAAAGTTATCTCGTATGCCCTGGAGCTTGCCGCTGGTTAGCTGGGCAGCGTCCTGCTGCAGGCCATCAATAATTTCTGAGGCGATGCGGATCTGTTTGCCGTCCTGCAACAGGTAAACGTTGGGCACGTCCACCCCTGCCGCCTCGTATAGCTTCGCTGCCAGCACTTCGTTGCGGGCGATGTCTTCACTGGCGGGTTCCTTGATGTAGTACTTTTTGCCGGTGGTGGTGTCCTGATAAAAGCCGCCGGGGTTGGAGCCTTTCTGGTTGCCGATCTTGGTGAGGTCACTCCATTGGGGGGCTTCGTTTTTTGGCTCTGTAGTTGTTGCTGCTGGGTTTTGTGCTACTTTTTGCTTGGTCGTATGGTCAGTAGTAGGTATAGGGAAGTCCGAAGTGTTGTGAGGCTCTGCTACTGGCTGTATGGCTCCCTGCTTCGCCTTATCCAGCTTTGCCAGAAACTTTTCCTTGGCTTCCTCATCCAGGGTATTGAATGCCGCCTGCTGTCCCGGGGTGGGTAACTTACCGGCCAGCACTTTCTTTTTGTAACCCGATAGCTTGGCAGCAGTCTCTTTCTTCAGCTGCTCGACCTGGTATTGCTCCTCTACCTTTTTCAACAGCTGAACCGGGGTCAGGTCGTCGGTATTTCCACTTTTTTCCAGCTTTATGAGGATCTGATTTTTCAGTGTCTGCCCTTTGGGGTTCTCTTTAATGTCCTTCAGGGTCTCTTTGGCCTGCAGTTGCCCGGTCTTTAACTCGATGCTCTGGTCGATGGCTTTCTGCGCTTCCTCTGGCAGCTGGTGATAGGCCGCCAGGGCGTTGCTGTTCGGTGCCTTGCCGTCAATGATGGCTTTCTTGTATTGGTTGATCAGCACCGACTGTTTAATGCTCTCGGCTTTCGCTTTGGCGCTGTCCAGCAGCTCTTTGGGGGTCAGGCTGGCGCTGCCTTTTTGTTTCTGCAGCTGTTTAATGGCGTTGGACAGGTAGGGCGTTTTCTCGGCGATGGCGGTGTCCAGCTGGTGCTGCGCTGCTTTCTGAATCGTTTTCTGTTTCTGGGCGATAAAGGTGCCGTCCACGCTGGCCTGTCCCAGCTTCTTGAGGGCGGTGTTGGCAGCTAACTGGGTGAGGTACTTTTGCTTTGCCTGCTTAGCGGCCTGGACGCCCTGTTTCAAGGCTCGCTGCATACCGGGTTTTAGCTGCAGGGCTTTCTCTTTTTCCAGCTGGCGCAGCTTGTCCATGCGGGCTTTGCCGGGGTTATGATCCCATCCGGGGTCTAAATCCACGGGCACCGTCGTGGCTTTACCAGTGCGGGGGTTTATCCACAGGCGCTTCTTGATGGTTGGCTTTGGCGACAGCGGTATTTTATGTCGTTCCATCTCCGCTTTGGTCAGCTGAATCACGCCGCACCGGCAATTCCAGCCGTTGGGTGGGTAGTGGGTCTGCCAGAAAGGGTCGTCTACGGGGCGGGCAGTACCGTTCCACTGTTGATGCTCTGGTCGGGTGCGGTGGTCTTCTACGGCGTCATACATCAAAAAGGGGGCAGCCTGGCTGTTGGCCTGGATACTCTGCCACTGGCCGACGGCATAGGCGCTCTGCAGGTTGGTTCTGAATATATTTTCTAACCGGGTGGCGCTGCCCAGCTGCGCTTTGATCACTTTACCGGTAAGGGGGTCGACCACGTCCTGTTTGCCCCACCATCCCGCTTTCTGCAGCTTGGGGATCAAGGCTCTTTTGAAGTCTGCCAGGGTATCCCCTGTCTCCAGCATCTTATCCACCTGTTTGTCTACGTAAGACAGCAGGTTGGTATCCATCATCTTGGCAACGGTGACGGCGGCGTCATGCTCCTCCCCGATCATGTCCATCCAGCTGAAACTGGCCTTAATGCCTTTCTGCTGAAAGTATTGGATGGCCTGTTCGGGCTTCAGGTCAAAAGCGGCGCTGAGTTCGAAGAAGTTGTAGATCTGGTGGGTCACGGACAGTACGAAAGGCAGTGGGTATTTCCGTACTTTGTACTGGTGTTTACTTCTGTATAATGCAGTAATTTTCCGTGAACAGTCAGAAAACGACAGGTGGCGAGTGCCACACAAACCCTATAACGACGTCAGCTTTAAGCCGAGGGGCGGTAGCGTGGGGGGGGGGAGGTAGATAAGCTCAAAATCTACCCACTTAAAGTCATCAATCATCAACCGGACTTAATACACCTTTACCCCCCCGGTTTAAAACGTGGGTATAAATCATTGTAGTATTCACATTGACATGCCCCAGTAACTCCTGAACCGTTCTTATGTCATAGCCACTTTCCAGTAAATGAGTAGCAAAGCTGTGCCGAAAGGTATGGCAACTGGCATGCTTATTGATACCCGCTTTAATAATTGCCTGTTTTACAGCTTTTTGGATGCTTCTGGGGTGAATATGATGCCGACCTGTATTACCTGTAATCGGGTCTTTACTCAATTGATCGCTGGCAAAAATATATTGCCAAGCTAATTCCTTGCCTGCATTAGGATATTTTCTAGCTAACGCATTAGGCAAGTGAACAAATTCAACACCTTCAGCCAATGATTTTTCATGAAGAACACGAGAGTGCTCAATGTAGGTCTTTAATATAGAAATAGCTTTTTGAGGCAATAAAGTAATACGTTCTTTATCTCCCTTACCCTGCCGAACGGTAATTTCATTACGGCCAAAATCAACGTCTTTAATCCGCAAAGACAGTGCTTCTTTAAGCCTAAGGCCGGCACCGTACATAAGTAATGTCACGGCCAGTGGTCTGCCACTCATATGAGATATTGCACGGCTAGCCTCATCTCTTGAAAAGACAACAGGTAAATGTTTTCTTCGCCTGGCGGGTTTCCATTCGTTAATGTCCAGTTCTTCGCGATTCAAGACTTTACGATACAAAAAAACAAGAGCACTCAGTGCCTGCTGCTGTGTGTTCACAGCCACATGCCTTTTAACAACAAGATAGGAAAGAAACTGGGAGATTTCATTCCCTCCCATCGTATCTGGGTGGCGCATTCGGTGAAAACGAATATAGTGACGAATCCAACCCCAATAAGAACGTTCTGTTTCAAGTGAATAATTCCCTTCTCGCATAGCAAGGCGAAACCGTTGTTGCAGGCGCATACTACTTTCTCATCCATATCTGTTTATTTATACAGTGGTTTTAGGAAAAGTAGTTCGTATAAACAGCATTTACAAAGGTTCGGTTAATTGGCTGTTTTTATTGATAAAAAAACAGTGTTTAGGGGATGCTTATGTTTAAGCGAATGGTATACAAAATCGCAAATGCGAACCCGTTGATAAATAGTAATATCGTATCAATAGACTGCAATCGTCTGTTTTAAAAAGACATTTAATTAACAGTTCAGAAAAATAGATAGTGTGTTATGCGAACTCGGTTCGTTTAAACCACTGTTATGCATCAAGGAGAAATCAAGCATGGGATTAATAGATAAGCTTTTCGGAAAAAAGAAAGAAGAACGGCCTGTTCCTACCCCGAAGATTGACAAGCCATCTGAAAAAGAAATTTTTAGTTCTCCTTCTAAGCTTGCTACATGGGTAGATGAATATGTCATTCGATCATCAAGTGTGGAAGATGATTTTGATATGGCACCAGATGAAGATGCCAGAGAAAGCCTCAAAATAACCTGCGAGCAAGTTGAGCGCCTTGCGCGAGAAGAAGGTTTACTTCGGGCAGTTGGAGCAAGTTATCTTATAAAGCAGTACTACGATGACTCCTTCTATTTAAAATATTTTTCTGCAATATATAAATCCATTGCTATTCATATGTATTCTGAGCCAAACCCAGAAGAAATCAGTGATACCAGAAATGCGCTGGAAACATATGTAAGTTCGTTGGCTAATCCTGAGGATGATGAGCTAAAAGAATTCCAGAAGCAGTACCTTCGTCGTGTATACGATGATAATGATAATTTCTACAAGTTAATGTTAGGTGGTATAGGCACACTGGCAATAAATACAAGCTTAAATACTTTTGAGGTAATGAGGGACGCGTATTATAAAGTCACCCAAGGTATGTCTTACGAGAGTGCAAAACTAATCGCAGAAGCAGTTGAAAAAGTGGAGTCTGAGAACAGTGCATAACAAGTCGGTGTTATCGCATCACACTGTCGTGTGCTGCTGGGACAACCTACTCGCCGCTTCGCTCTGTTCCGGTCGCCCCAAACCTCGGCGTTGCACGGCGAAGTGCGACAGGTTTGTGCCCGACGGTAAAATCGGAGTCACGCCCAACAAAACGTTCCCAGCAAACTGGCGTTGCTCGTTTCCGGTTTAAAACCAGTGTCAGGTCTTGATTCTTGAATTCCCCCCCGACACCAACCCCATCAACCGCCCAAAAAAAGAAGCATTCCTGACCGTCTCCACCGCCTCATCCGCAGGCGGTTCCTTCATCATCTCTACCAGCTTCTGCCGAAAGGTAGCCACATCATCGGTTTCCTCCAAGTAGTTCAGTAGCTGCTCCACCCGCTTGCCATACATGGTTTGGTATTTGGTGCCTAAATACTCGGCGGCATCCACCAGTGACTGCATATCTGCCCGGTGGCTGGCTCGCTTCTGGGTCAGACTGGAAATCTCGGAAAACTCTGGCGGCAGTTCTGGTGCTCCTGCGCCCATGGGTGGCAACGGACTGGATTCTTTCTTCTTCCAACCCTCGCCATAGGTTTCCCGGATATAGTCTTCGGTGGGTTCATAGCCGAGAGTACTGATCTTGTTGTCCCGTTCTGCCCTGGCCATCAGGTCTTCTTCGGGTTCGGTCTTCCGCCATACTCGGGGCGGGGTAGCGTTTGGGAAATTCCATTCGGTTAGCCAGGCCACTACTTGCTGGTTGAAGCTCTCACAAATCAGATCAGCATCGCTTTTGATTACTGCTTCCTGAACTTCCTGATGAACCTCTGCCTGACTGCGACTGCTGCCATCGTCGGTGGTCATGGTCTGGCTTAGGATTACTTTACTGATGGCCTTGTCCATGCGTTGGCAAAGGGCATCATAGTCGGCGGTTCCGGATCTGGCTGCTTCTATTAGCTCGATAACCACGTTATCAGGAATCACCACACCGCTGTCGCTTTGTATGGCATCCAGTGCCTGCAGGGCTTTCTCTCGTTCGATGGGGTCTTGCGCCTGCCCGGGGGGAAGTTTGGCAGCGGCGGTGGGCATGCCGAATTTTTCTAAAAAGATCAGCCAGAACTTGATGCCGTTGCGCTTGAAGAAGGTTGGCCAATAAAGGTAATGAGCCAGCCCCATGCCATAGGGGTTATCGCTGTGGTCAGCTCCGGCGCTGAATACCCAGAACTTTTTCTCGGGCAGCGGCATACCGTTGGGATGTTGAATATTAGGGAATAAGGGTCAGGTCTTTCATCGTGCACTAAAACATAATGATAGATCTGACTATCGATTTACCAACAGCACAGGCACAAAATCAGTTAACAGTGGCATTTTAGTTCATCGTCTGTATTTTTTAAAAATGGTGTAGTTGTGAGTGATATTGAAATTCGATTAAAGCGCTCAATGAGAGCGTTGCTTGATAGCCAAAGTCCAAAATATAAGAGACTGGTGAAAGGAATTAAGGCATACAATAAACTGGACTTAAATTCCATCAGCCTGGAAATCAGGTAGCTTATTGAAACCACCATGTGTTCATTAAATGAAGTGCTTGGAAAATATGAGATTGAAACCTTTAACGACTACAAAAAAATCTCAAATTCAGACTTAAACTTTCTGATTGAGGCTTACATAAAGTTGTGTAATGACATTAAGGCGGAACTGAAAAATACTGCAGAAATTCAATATTAATCCTTTCATTCTTCACCAAGATATAACCAGCCCCTCCTTCTCATGAGTGACTGGCTTAAGTCTGGCCATCTTCCCTTCAACGTGATAAATGTATTCTGTGTCTGACGGCAACGATAACCATGATAATAAAGGTGTCTTATGCAGGTACATTTTGGATTGATCGTTCTGATGGTTATTCTTGGTTCAGCTGTGGATTATGTTGTCTGGTTCGGTGTATAGGCGGGGCTAAGACCCAGACGAGCCTTTATAGAGGGGATGTTACTTTGCAGGCCGTATGGTGACATTAATCTTGGTAAATACCGATACTCTCCTTGTACCGGTCACTCGTGGCTTTAAACTTTGCATTTCGAGGTTGATATACCATCCTTTCTAAAGATGAAAATTTTACCCTGTACTGAACGTCTGATAACTGCCTTAAGATCCCTCATCGATGAATAGCACCTGACTAGCCTACTACTCCCTATATTCACCGATGAGGGGTGTTCTTTAGACAATTACTGACTAACTATTTCTGCTCCTATTCGAAGGGTTATAGAGCCTGAATAACCGATCGAATCATTGTGGATGCAAACCCAGCATAGTCTGTCAGGAAAAAACCGAACCCCCAGTTCATGATCGCAGACATACCACTCTCCTTTTCATTTCATTAATGTTGTCAGCTAAGGATAGGAGAGCATATGCAAAGCAGCAGTAAAGGTTTGGTAATCAGATAACAACGACCGGTCGTGCAATCAATTTCAGTTTTATACTTGCCTTTGACCTTAAGGAATATCATTGGTAATGTGAATAGGTGGTTGTTTGACACCCATAGGTTGTAGCTGTTCCCCCTGTCAGCTTCCCGTGTCCTGGTTGGTAGGGGGAGAACTTACTTCATAACACATTTTCAAATACCTTCTTTCCAGCCTGATTACTCCCAATATTTATTGGCATTGTGAATGTTTTGCCGATGCCATTAGCCAGTTTTTTCACAGAGAAGTGTCTTTTCTTCTGTGATGCCCGGCCACAGTCGTGCCGGGTTCTTTTATTCGACACAGCTTGAAAAAAGACAGAATGATTTAAGTCCATTTGTGTTTGGCCGATAGCATTATTGCTCGAGGTTAGTGAAGGTATGGAATGGCTGGAGGTTCTTTGTGAATCTCCAGCCTTTTCATTTTGCACTACCGGAAACCAGCCCCATCAACCGCCCAAAAAAAGAAGCATTCCTGACCGTCTCCACCGCCTCATCGGCAGGCGGTTCCTTCATCATCTCTACTAACTTCTGCCGAAAAGTAGCCACATCATCGGTTTCCTCCAGATAGTTCAGTAGCTGCTCCACCCGCTTGCCATACATGGTTTGGTACTGGGTGCTTAAATACTCGGCGGCGTCCACTAATGACTGCATGTCTGCCCGGTGGCTGGCTCGCTTCTGGGTCAGACTGGAAATCTCGGAAAACTCTGGCGGCAGTTCTGGTGCTCCTGCGCCCATGGGTGGTAACGGACTGGATTCTTTCTTCTTCCAACCCTCGCCATAGGTTTCCCGGATATAGTCTTCGGTGGGTTCATAGCCGAGGGTACTGATCTTGTTGTCCCGTTCTGCCCTGGCCATCAGGTCTTCTTCTGGCTCGGTCTTCCGCCATACTCTGGGTGGGGAAGCGTTGGGAAAATTCCATTCGGTCAGCCAGGTCACCACCTGTTGGTTGAAACTCTCACAAATCAGATCAGCATCGCTTTTAATTACCGCTTCCTGAACCTCTTGATGAACTTCGGCCTGGCTGCGGCTGCTGCCATCATCGGTGGTCATGGTCTGGCTGAGAATGACTTTACTGATGGCCTTGTCCATACGTTGGCAAAGGGCATCATAATCGGCGGTGCCGGATCTGGCCGCTTCGATCAGCTCAATAATCACGTTGTCGGGAATCACCACGCCGCTGTCGCTTTGTATAGCATCCAGTGCCTGCAGAGCTTTCTCTCGCTCGATGGGATCTTGTGCCTGTCCGGGAGGAAGTTTGGCCGCTGCGGTGGGCATGCCGAATTTTTCTAGGAAAATCAGCCAGAACTTGATGCCGTTGCGTTTAAAAAAAGTCGGCCAATAAAGATAATGCGCCAGCCCCATGCCATAGGGGTTGTCGCTGTGGTCGGCACCGGCGCTGAATACCCAGAACTTTTTTTCAGGCAGCTTCATGCCGTTGGGATGTTGGATATTGATCAGCCTTAGGTTGCCTTCCAGATCAAACCTAAACCGGCTGCGGTCTCTGACTTTGATATCGTCTATGACAATTCTGTTGCCGTCGTATGCCCACAAACACTCGGCTACTGAATAACCGTAAAAGACGCCGAATAGCATCTTATCGGTAATGTCATCAAAGTTGCGGCTATTTAACTGCTCTTTAATAAATTCCGCTGCGGCTTTGTCTTCGCTGCTCTCGCTGGCCGGTTCCACGTCCCACTCCGATTGGGTCACGGCCAGCCTGCGTTGCTGAAAGCAGGGTTTCACCTGGTCGTCCCGTAGCAGCTCATCATAAAGCCGCATATCCCGGCCTCGCTGCTGGAGGACGCTGTCGGGGTTTTCCATCAGCATATGGGTGTAGGCCTTGCTCATCAGAATGCCGTGGTCGGCTTGGGCGATCTCGCCGAGGGTGGGCTTCCTTGCCATGGTGATTACCTAATGTTTTCAATGAGTTCAAAAGGTACAATGAACTTATGATGATTTTCTATTAACAAAAATTCCGGATTCTCCGAAGTGTATAAGAATAACTATTACAGTCTGATCCGGCTGAGGAGTTTGTTGAGTGAATACAGAAACTGATTACGGATTGAAAAAAATCAGTCTTGCCATTGAGCGATTATTGGGGGAGGGAGACCTAATACTCAGATTAAAAGAGGCTTATTATTATCACCTGATATTGATCAAGCCAGAAAAAGATCTTCCGTCGCATTTGCATGACAACTACAAAGCCCTTATGAGCATGCTTGATGACGTTGAAACATTGTCTATGGTTGATGCTCGTCATGCGCTATGTGAATTAATGTATATTCATGACCACTTCTCAGGGAATAACAATTCTATCAATACCCCCTAAAGTCATTACTACCCCGCACACTGCCATAGCCCTTGTTGCTCTGTATGCTTTGACCGTCGTCCATTGCCGCCATGCCCACCCGCTTGCGGCCGCTGGCAGCATGGTCAAAGCTGGCACTGTTTTCATGCGCCCACTTTAGAAACTGGCTGGTGCTGTCCACCTGATCGTCGTGGGGGGCGAGGGGAAAGATGGTCATCTCTATCTCGTAATCTAATGACCACGGCGATACCTCTGGCAAATAAACCATGCCTGCTTCAAACAGGCTCGATACGGCAATTAATCGGTCTACTTTGTTGATGCCTTTGGTGTCGATGGGGATCACGGGAATTCTGACCTTTGTCTGTCCTACCCCTACGCCCTGGCGCAGCTCCTGAATCAAGCTCTGGCCGCTGCCTTTGTCCTCTATCAGCACTCCCTGGGGTCGCCATGCCTCGTATAGGCTGGCCGCTGCCCGTTTCAGTGCCGGGTACTCCATGCGCTCTCTGAATACGTCCAACAAATACCAGCCGTGTCGGGTTTCGCCCCAGGTGGTGCAGACGCTCGGGTCGTTCACCTGTTCTGGTTTATAGGCGGTATCCCAACTTTGAATCACTCGTAAAAATTCCGAGGGTAGTACGTTGTAGCGTTTGAACCACTGCGCTTTAATGAGGCCGCCTTCTGGTGTGGCGTTCCAATCGCCCATGAGCCATGCCTGCACCAGCCACGGTGGGCCTGACTTTTTCAAGCGGGCAATATAGCCAGGGTCGCCATCCATCAGCAGTCGGTTGTCTTCAAGGCGACTCGGTATATAGATACGCTTGGCATTGCTACTGCCATCAATGACAGGTTTCATACCCAGTGGAGCAGGATCAATATATCGCTTTTTTATCCATTCGTGACCCGGGCCGCCGGGGTTGGCGCTCACGTTAAAACTGGAGGGGATGCCGTGAGGGTTTCGTAGGGTGGCGTTCAGTTTGTCGATGGGATCCGGATTGGGGAAGTTACCCCCTTCGTCAATATAAACGTCGGTGTAGCTGTGTCCCTGATACTTGCCCGCATCAGCATCCCGCTCCAAACTTCGCAGCCTGAGTATAGCCCCGTTGGGCATAACCCATGTGCTTTTCTGCGCTTTCCAGAGGGTTCCTAATGGGGTGAATATCTCCTGACTTCTGCCTATGACCTCATCCAGCTCTGGCATACTGCGACGGACGAATAATCCCTTACACTTGCCGCCATAAACCTGCGACCTCATCAGCCACTTGCCCAAAAAGCCATCGGTCTTGCCTCCGCCCCGGGCACCACCATAGAGAATGTCTTCAATAGGGCAGGTGAGCAGGGCGGTCTGTGGGCCGGGTTGGGGTGACCAGGTGATAGCCACGATGGCCTCAGTTCTGCCTGGCTCGGTTTAAGAAAGTCGTCACTATGTTTTTGGCGATTCGTTTGTCCTTCTCTTGCTTCAAGTGTTGTCGGTACGCCTCGGCCATCTGGTGTGCCAGGCTTTCCATCATGCCTTCCATGACTGGTTCGCTCATCATGGCATGCTCTGGAAACAATAAATGGATATCGATGGGCTCGGCGTTCTCGTCCCCATTGGGATAAAGCCTCAATGCCTGATCTTTGTTGTTGTCTTTGTGTACTGATATCGCCACGCTGCAAACCATTTTATTAGGCTTAGGCATCCTTGCTCTCTCCCTTCTTCCGCATCCATCCCTCGGCAAAGCACACCGCCACCATCTCGGTGGGTGTCTTTGCGCTCAACTTTGCTTTTGCGCCAGCTAAACGGGCGGTAATTGCCTGATGGGTTATGCCCACCTCGGCGGCCAGTTGCCGCTGGCTGTAGCCTTCGGCCAGCAAAATAATAAACTCTGCCTGCCGTGGGGTGATCCCATGACAATCCAGCTCGTATTTCGTCCCTTTGACGGTAATCATGCGTCGTCCTTGGGCTGGTATTGGGTCAGCCACTGTTCTAAATCCATGGGTGAGGGCACCACTACGACACCCTGGTTCACCAGTTCTTCACCGTCAGGTGTCGTGTGAGCGATCTTCTTTGGAGCTTCAAAGCCGTATATTTTCGCTCGCTGGTCAATGGCTTTCATAATCCTGTCCATTGCCTGTAAGTCACCTTTCAGTGCCAGCTTCATGGCTTCCCGGATAATCCAATCCAGCCGCTGTAAATCCAGGGTCTTGTTCAGCTTGGCAAGCTGTCGGGTTTCTTCCTCAATCTCACTCAGGGCTTTTGCAACGGACTTAAATGCAGCGGTCTTACTGACACTCAATTGGTCCCCGATTTGCTGGTAGGAAAGACCAAGTGTACGGAGTTCCAGTGCTTTTCGCTGTAACTCCTTGGCTTTAATGGTTTTTTTGTCCATTTGTCATCCTCCAGCGTTAACTTCCTTATGCGTTAACCAACAGACCACCAATTTTGGCCTTATCGCCGGTTCAATCGGCGGGCTATTTTCTGCGCTTTTCGCTTCTTCTTGCGCATGGATTTTGGCGCTCGCTTTTTGGTGGGGTGCTTCCAATAATCAGCGGTTTCTTTCTGGAGGAGGGTGTTGTAGGTAAACGGGTTCATGGTGATATCCTTATACAAAAAGGTCGATGATGGTGTAGTCAAAAACCGGTTGAGCGCTGCTTCTCAGTATTGCGTCTTTGCTGTCAGCAGTAGTTCTGAATCTTTTTGTCTGAGGCTCATACATCGTTCCGTACTCCCAACCTTTTTTAGTCAGAATGTACC
>NZ_LUKQ02000125.1 GCF_001647025.1 Endozoicomonas atrinae | reverse complement strand
ACCATTCGCACCGGAGTTAAACAGCTCAGAAAGGCTATGGGAGTGGATGCGGGAGCATGACTTATCAAACAAAGCATTTTCAGGTTATGAAAATATTGTAGATTGTTGCTGTGAAGCTTGGAATAACCTTTGCAGCGAAGCTGGTCGACTGTTCAGTCTGTGCTCCCGTGATTGGGCAGTTATACAGTAGTTAGAAAATTCAATTGGTATGACCTTTTCAGGACAGTATGCAAAAACACTGCTGGATGAACAAAATCAAATCGCTCTTCTTGGGACTTCAGCAAAAGATAAGAGTGATTATGAAATCGGATTAGCCTATCAGGGGGCTCTTGACCATGCTCTGCATTTAGGCAGTGGCATAGGCAGTCATGGACGGCATGTGCTCGCAGAACCCTATAGAAAACAGGGATTATTCGAGCTTAAGGAATTAATGGCTTAAATGCATTTTTAACAAAGTGGCCGAATAATGTCTCATAGCGAAATCAAGTGGCAGCAAATAGCTTTTATTGGCGAACCTATGCTGGAGCTGTCCAAAAAAAATAATGCGTATCACCTGGATATAGCCGGAGATACCTACAATACCGCCGTCTACTTCAGGCGCTATCTTCACAACAATAAACTGTCCGTCTCATATACGACTGGACTGGGTCTCGATACGCACAGTCACACCATCAGAGCCGTGTTGACTGAAGAAAACATCAATACAGAAACCATTGCTAAAATACCCGGAAAAAACCCGGGCCTGTATATGATCAGTACTAACGAACAGGGAGAGCGCAGTTTTTCATACTGGCGAGGGGACTCGGCAGCCAGATACTGGATGGACAGTTCCGATACAGACAGAGTGCTTGAACGCATGTCGGAGATGGATGCGTTCTACCTGTCAGGTATCAGCCTGGCCATCTTATCGAATGACGCTAAAGATCGGTTACTGACCTTCCTCAGCAAAATGCATAACCAGGGAAAAACCATTATTTTTGATAACAATTACCGCCCTGCTCTCTGGCACTCAAGGGAAGAAGCAAGAGCCTGGTATGACCAGATGATGCAGATAACCGATGTTGCACTGCTTACCGTTGATGATGACCAGGAGTTATATGGTCATATGGAATGCCAGAACATTATTGAACGTTGTCAGCATCAAGGAGTCCGGGAAGTTGTTTTGAAACGTGGTAGTCAAAGCTGTCTGGTAGGCGTATCAGGCGAGCAGGTGATTGAAGTTCCTTCACAACCAATAGCAAAAGTGGTTGATACCACAGCAGCTGGAGACTCTTTTGCTGCAGGCTATCTGGCAGCAAGAGTTGCGGGTAAAGCGCCAGCATCAGCCGCTGCCGATGGTCATAAGCTGGCATCCATTGTGATACAGCACCGTGGCGCGATTATTCCCAAAGCATTTATGCCAACACTTGAAAACTAATCTTACGACGGTCTATCTCGGCACTTTTGTTGCTGAAGACATTGTTTAAAGCTGCGTGTTCTATTCATAAAGTAGTAGAGAAAAAATGATCACTATATTGGATCAATTACAACAGCAAAGGGTTCTCCCGGTTATTCAAATTGAAAATCTGGATTGCGCCCTTCCTCTGGCAGAAATTTTGATTAACCATGGTTTTTCAATCATGGAAATTACCCTTAGAAGTGATATTGCTCTGGAAGCGATTCGTCGTATTAAAAAAGAGTATCCACAAAGTGTATTATCAGCGGGCACGGTATTAACACCAGAACAGGTAAATGCTGCAGACCAAGCGGGCACAGATTTCATTATCAGCCCTGGTTTTAACCCAGTTACGTTCAATTATGCCTGTGATTCCAGTATCTTTATGATCCCTGGAATCAATTCGCCAAGCGATATTGAGCAGGCGATGCAACAAGGCGCAACCGTGCTGAAATTTTTCCCGGCAGAAGCGTCAGGTGGTGTAGCCATGGTTAAATCTCTGACAGCCCCCTATCGAGATATCCGGTTTATTCCAACCGGGGGAATCAACCTGGGTAACCTGTCTGACTATTTGGATATCCCCCAGGTCATTGCCTGTGGTGGCACCTGGCTGGCGACTACAGAGGAATTAAATCAGTATCAATGGGACAAAATTGAGGACAAGATAAGAAATACGCGCCAGTTTCTGAATAACCTGATCAACAAATAATTCAATAGTTCATTATAGAAAAATGGTGGTTAGCAACTCGCTTAACCACCAAGAGTCGATAAATAAAAACATCTAACCGGATAGATCAAAGGTCGGATGGGTAATCTTTCTGTGCTTTAACCGAGGTGAGACGAATAACCAGGTCTTACAGAATCGGAATTTGCCCGGCAGTGGTTTGCCTGTTTTCAATGGCCGGATAAACGGCATTCGATTTCATGCGTCCGATGAAACGTGCGCCTTGCTGTGTATGGTTACTATGCAAGGCATAACGACGGGAGCATAGCCGTAGCTATGTGACCAGAATTGTAACTCCGAACAGTGACTGATCACTTACTCAGAAAATATGATTTCATATTTTTAGTTACTTACGCAAGTTATCAGGGCCTGTTGGGGTTAAACGAAATATCAACAGACCCAAAAGGTTACCGTGTGATTAACCACTCTCCCGTTTCGGTATCCATTGTCCACTGATCAATCCACTGCAGTCTTAGCTCACCATTCTTGTCTTTCTGTATGGGCAACCATACATACCGTGAATCAATTAAATTATCTGCTTCATGGCGATCGGCCGCATAAATATAGGTCGTTTGCTGATTGCCTACGACGGGAATAATAAAGGCGGTTTGAGAGCCATAGGCTGTTTCATCCCCAATATTTTTCCAGGGACTCCAGGGACCTGTCATCGCTGGTGCTGTTGAATATTTTTGCTGGTTAGGCCTCCAAGCCATGGTGCCCGAGGAAAACAGGACATAGGTATCACCCATTTTAACAATACCGGGTGCTTCTCTCTGTTCTTTGTGCACTGTTTCAACAGGGAAGTCGTAGACCAGTTTTTGGATATTTCTAAAATCCGGTGTCATTTCAAAAATTTTCAGACGACGCATGATCTGACCTTCAGTCAGTGCGCCCATCTCGCCATCTTTCAACTCGCCAATAGAAGAGAGAACGTAGTACCCCTTGCCATTTTCGTCAGCATAGAGGGCATTATCTCCAGCATAGTGAGCAACTCTGTCAGCGGTTGGAAAAAAAAACAGATTCAACGTGATAGTCACCACAAGGAGTTTCACTGCTGGCAACACCGGCTCTCATATTGGGCTCAATGCCTCCGGGTCTGCGGTACTTGAACCACATAACAAAACTGTCGGTTAACGGGTTATAAATAACTTTTGGCCGGGCAATAATGACATCGGAAGGCAGCTCAGTATTTCTTTTACTGGTCATTACCTGATTTTCAAATGTCCAGGTAGTGAGGTCATTGGATGAGTAGCAATTAAGGGCATTAAACAGGTTGCTGTTTTGGGTTCGATCCTGGCCAATCCAGTAATATGTTTCTTCAGCTTGAAACAGGGTGCCACCATGGGCATTAATCAGTTTCCCGTTGGTATCAAGCCAGTCTTTGCCTGATTCGATGGGTTTCAGATCCGCGATAGCTGATGATGTCAGCAAACCAAAAACAACAGCAGATGCAACCCTGAAAAGATATTTCTTACCTGACATAAGAACACTCAACTCGTTTTACCATAAATGGAAACCCTGACTTTATCAGGGTTTTATAGAGTGGTTATTTGAAGGAATAACGGAAACTCAATCCATAATACATGTAGTACTTTTCCGGATTGGTCGCATCTTCGTTATTCCAGGTTTTGACGTCGGCTTCTTCCATATAGATTTCAGGCAGGATGGACAGTTGTTTGCTCAGTTTATAGGTGGCCAGCATACCGTAACGGTTTCGTTTCTGATTTCTTTCATTACCGACACCGTCGGTTTGATTCTGGGTTAAATCAATACGGGTATAGGGTTCCAATGTTAAATCATTCAATCGATGGCGATAGTAGAGACGCAGCTGTAAGGAATCACTTTCTTTATTGCTGAAGGCACGGCTCTCATATTCCTTACTAAACATCTCATGATATAAAGAAACCGTAACCCGTTGACTGGATGAAAGAGAGTGGCCCAGTTTCAATTCAAGCTCATGGGTATAATCATCGTAACTGGTTCGTAGTTTTTTATCGACGCCATCATCACGGAATCGTCCATGGCTCCTTGTGGGCGCCATCCACCCTGCGAGATTAATTGAAGTACTTTTGCTGAAATTATATCGAAGGCCCGGGTAGAAGCGATACTCCATAGAGCGCGTATTGCCTTCATAAATCTGGTGCCGAAAACCCACTTTTGGTGCCCAGGTAAATTGACCCAAAGTCCATTGATAGCCCACGGCTAACGTCTGACGTGAGCGATTATTCCAGCTTCGTTGCTCTGGCAGATCCATATGACGGTAGTCAATCTTGGCGATGACCTGTAGAGGTGACCCTTCTATTGGATTCAGATTGAATGATACATAGGGCATCTGGTAGCTGTCGCTTTTGTAGGGTTCATTAAAGTCCCTGAATTCCGTACCTATCTGAACATTACCCGCCAACGCACTGGTTGATAGGGCCATTAAGATAAGGCTGCTGGATGTGTATCTTTTAATCCCGGATAGATTAATGGCAGTCATACCGCCTCCCCCTATTAAAATAAAAAAGGCTACTATTAATGAATATCTGATCTGGTTGTCAGAATGGTGTCACTGAATTGGTCCATGGATCGTGATGTCATCGTAAACGGCGACGCTTCCTGACTCTTTGGTCGCCGTACCGATTCGAATGTTGTCTATAAAGCTGGCTGCCTCTGCAAAGTGAGCGCCTCCCCATATAAGGCGATCATTCAGAAAAATATCGTAGGTATTAGCATCGGTATTCATCACCAGCCGAAGCCTGTACCACGTGTTATTGTTGAT
Source organism: Endozoicomonas atrinae (assembly GCF_001647025.1). Lineage (GTDB taxonomy): Bacteria > Pseudomonadota > Gammaproteobacteria > Pseudomonadales > Endozoicomonadaceae > Endozoicomonas > Endozoicomonas atrinae. The sequence continues at coordinate 11,641 of NZ_LUKQ02000125.1, read as the reverse complement.
AGAGGCGATGGCTGTTTCATTAAATCGGTTGTCGGTAATAGCAAGCTTTCGATGCTTCACTGAATTAACAATATTGATCAGCATTTTTTTACCCGACATCAGTCGAATATAATCTCCGCTGCCTGACGTGTTGTATTTAAATCGGAGTGTTGCTTCAACCCGTGCGCCTTTTTGTGGTGTCAATGTGTGGCTGGCTACGACACGACCGTTATTATTGTTATCTTGAAGTTGAAGAGCGCCGCCAATATTGGCCTTAATGACCGAAGCGGATGTCCCTGATGAGCGAATAACCTCCCAGCCTTGAGGAAGTGCTCCGGTTTCAGGCGTATCAAAGCCTGCATGGAGTTGAGGTGATGGACTGTACTTGTTTCCCCAGATTTCAACCTCGTAAAAGCCAAAGTCATTGGTCGTGCCGCTGCTATTCCCTTTGTGGTTCTCGATAAGTGACAGTCTTAGATATTGGCCGTGTGTTTCAGGTAGGTTGATGGTCTGAAGCCAGTTGATGGAGCCGACAATGTCTTCAAAAACGGGAGTGAATGTCTGCCCATTACCCACTTCAACCTTTAACCGGGGAGTGCACAGACTGACGTCCACCTTATTATTGTACTGATCAAATTGTTTTAGCTTAATGGCCTTGATCCGTTGTGCTTCTCCCAGGTCAAACGTCAGGGTCTTTTTATCGGAATGGTTGTTGTTATACCAGAAGGTTGATAAGTCATTATCCGTCAGTGCAGTAACATCATCCTGAAAGCCCTGTAGAACCGTATTTTTTATTGATAATTGAGTGCCGTGATCCAGCTGATAGCCGGTAACGGTGCCTTTTTCTTCATCAAGGGTGATGCGATCGTAATAGTTAGTGGCAATATTCGTATCGGTATTAAAATACAGTGGCATCCAGATATTGCGGTTGTCTTTTCCATTCCAGGTGGCTGCATTACGGGTACCTGAAAACAGTAATGAACTGTGCCCGGAACCATTCGATGAATGAATTCGTTTTACACCGAAAACCTGAGAGTGGTAAGCGGTACTGTCACCGATAGGTATCAGGTGATCCGTCCACGGCCCTTTGACGGAAGGGGCGTATGTGTATTTATGCTGATTGGGACGCCAGCCGGTTTTACCGGAAGTCATCATAAAGAGGTAACCGTTTTCACGGAAAATGGCTGGCGCTTCCCGGTGATCAATACTGTTGTCATCATTGAACCATTGCAGAGACAACAGTGGACCATTGGGTTTGATGTCGCTGCATTCATCGTTTAATTCAAGAATATGAACAACGCCCAGCTGAGTGTCCGCCGATGCGAGATACAGCTTGCCATCTTCAACAATTTCTCCCAGGTCACCGGATACATTGCCATAAGGCAAGTCAATGATAATGGAGTCGGTGTAGCGATCCGCCGGTGTCTTGCCATTGCCCAGTACGGCGGCGCGCAGCAGTTCTTTACGGGGAATGATTTTATTGTTCGAATCAATACCGTGCCGTTTGGCCCAGATGGACAGGTTGCCTGTTGTCGGACACATCAGCCATTTTACAGCGGCGAGTTTTGAGCGCGTATAGTCTTCATGTTGATCTGCACCTTTATTGGCAAGATCTTCATTGCTTAATACGACCGTTGGCGTGGACCATGTGGTTTTATTATCGGTAGAGGTAGAAATCGTAAACTTATCAAAAACACCGGATGGGGTTTCATGAAGTTTTAACCCGTACCAGGTACCTTTTATCTGAGTGGTTTTATTAAAATCAGTCACCTGGTTGAGTGTCTTACCGTTATTTTCTACCCGTGCGATTGATACCTGACTGTGAAATGCTGACAGCATAATACAAATAATTAAGCACAGATTTCTGCGATAAGACTTCACATTGATGTCCTGTATCTTTTTAAGTGAATCAGTTAGTTTTTAAATAAGCGAGCTCTCTCAGTGCTATGAGAAAAAGGAGAGCTCGTTACGCATTATCTGGAGCTGGCTTGCCATACTCCTGTTTTAGTATCAATGCTCCAGCCGTCATACCACTTCATATCCAGTTGATTACCCTTAATTTCTATGGGCAGCCAGACATAGCGGGAGTCAATCAGCTTTTTACCCACATGGCGGTCTGCACCGTAGATATAGGTGGTTTGTTCACTGCCGTAGACTGGAATGATATAGGCCGTCTGAGAGGTAAAGCCTGATGCCGGGCCAATATCTTTCCACTCACTCCAGGGGCCTGCCATGGAGGTTGCCGTCGAGTATTTTTGCTGATTTGGCTTCCAGGACTGGGTACCGGATGTCAGCATGACGTACTTTCCATCAATTTTTGCCAGAGCGGGTCCTTCTCGACGGGCTTTGCGGTCTGTCTCTAATGGAAAGTCATACAGCAGTTCGGCAACATTGCGAAAATCGGGGGTCAGTTTAAAGACTTTCATACGACGATCACGGGAACCATTGACCAACGTACCCATCTTTCAGCTCGCCGATGGATGAAATAACGTAATAACCGGTTCCGTCGTCATCTACCAGCATCGCTGTATCACCAGCATAATGGGACACGTTATCCACGGTGGGGAAGAAAACATCCTCTACTTTATAATCACCACAGGGGGTAGAACTGCTGGCAACACCCGCTCTCATGTTTGGATCAATACCGTTTGGGTGGCGGTATTTAAACCACATTACATAGCTCTTGGTCAGCTCGTTGTAGACCACTTTGGGGCGGGCAATAATGACTTCTTCAGGAAGTTCTTTATTTTTTGCGGGAGTCAGGCTGTCATTCTCCAGCGTCCACTGGGTTAAATCATCGGATGAATAACATTTTAAAGCTCTGAAGGTGTTGTCGTTATGGGTCCTGTCCTGACCGACCGATCCAGTAAAACTTTCCTTCTGTCTGGAAAACATGGCCACCATGGGCTTCGATCAGGTTCCCGTTGGTATCCAGCCAGTCCTCTCCTGATTGAATCGGCGTTATATTGGCGAGTACGCCTGAAGACGCAAGGAATAAACCGGCCATACTTATGATGGTCTTTTTGAGTATCTGATTGCTCATTGCTATCACGCAGCACCTGATGACCAGCCAATAACTAACGGTGATTACCTTTTATCAAGGCACACATTCCCGATTACCTTCAGAAAAGTAATGGCGGGTATTAATTGATTGGCTGATAACGTGTAATTAAAAATTTAATGAATTATGTTCGAGTTTATTGCACACCAAATTGTTCTTTATAATTCAGGTTAGGCTCAGGTATGCGTGCTTTAACGCTCTCTTTCCATTCCTGTAATTGCTTATAAAGCGCTTTGGTTTTTTCTGGATACTTATCCGACACATTATTTTCTTCTGAAATGTCTTCCCTCAGATTATAAAGTTCTAGATGTTCATCTTCGAAAAACTCAATAAGTTTCCAGTCACCTTCTCGAACGGAACAACCAGGTAGCCCGCCTTGATTACTGTAATGAGGGTAATGCCAGAAAATAGCGCCTCGTTCAAAGGACTGGCCGCCAGTTAATACCGGTAGAATGCTTTTACCATCCTGATGGTGTTCCGGCATCAATTCGATGCCCGCTGCTTCCAGAAAGGTCGGGAAGAAATCCGTGCTGGTCATGATTTCATGGCTGATCGTGTTCGATTTTACCTTCTCTGGCCAGCGAACAATCAATGGCTCACGGGTTCCGGCCTCATACATCCACCCTTTACCTTCCGCCAATGGACTATTACAGGTTGGGGAGCCTTCTGATGTTGCCAGTCCGCCGTTGTCACTGAAGAAAACAACAATGGTGTTGTCTTTCTGGCCAGTGGCTTCCAGTGTGTCCAATACGCGACCAATATTCCAGTCGACGTTTTCAACCATTGCGGCGTAGGCTGGATCACTCTGAACAATACGTCTCAGGATTTTTTCATCCTTTTTGTGATAGCAGGAGAAATGATCGCCTTCAATGAAAGGTGATGTTTGATCCCGGCCCAGCATCTGTGCTTTATCACGATATTTCTGAACCAGCTCTTCATGGCATTCAATGGGCGTATGTACAGCATAATGCGAAAGGTGCATAAACCAGGGCTTGTCACCATGTTGCTCAATCAATGAAATGGCTTCATCGGTAATCCGGTCGGTCAGGTATTCACCATCAGGCCCTTCTTCCAGCGTTTCCAGACCATAAGGGGCAAAGAATCCATTTTTTGGATGGCCCCATTCACAGCCGCCGATATTAACGTCGAAACCCAGTTTTTCAGGAAAGCTGTCGAAACGGTCATCACCGTGTTTGCTCAGATGCCACTTGCCCACATGCCAGGTGTCATAGCCATTACCACGCAATGCACTGGCAATGGTTGTGTAACCTGGCGACAGGTGGTCAATATAGGGAACATTCGCCAGTTTCCCTTCTGAGTAGCCACCCAACCATTGGGTCATACCAATTCTGGCAGGATACTGACCTGTTAGAATACTGGCCCGTGTGGGTGAGCACACAGGGCAGGCCGCGTAAGCATTACTGAAACGCATGCCTTCCTGAGCCAGTCGGTCAAGACGTGGCGTTTCATAAAAATCACTGCCATAACAGCCCAGATCTCGCCAGCCAAAGTCATCCAGCAGAATGAAGAGGATATTTGGTCTGGAGGTGTTTGCAGGATTGGGTTGATTAATCATTGTCAGTCCTTAGCTTGATCTAACCGGAGTAAAGGAAGTGTTTTGTTCCTGCTGCTGTGCGTAGGCCTGTTTGTCTGCCTCACTGCCAAAGTGCTTGAGGGTGTAGCGCTCATAAGCAGGCTGGAGTTTGGTATGAGACCAGAAGCAGACAGCGGCGCAGCATCCACCGATGCTCAGGAAGTAAGTCCAGAACTCCGGAGAGACAACTCCATCGGCATAAGCAAGACCCACATTGGAGAACACCACATACATCATGATGGCAATGGTCAGCAGGATACTGCTGGTCAGCATGGCATAGCGCCAGGGAACCATGGCAACCTTGGGAGCATGGACATGGGTGAAGGTATTCTTGCAGGGTTTGACCAGTGCCCAAATCACCAGAATGGCAACTTCAACGACAAACAGCAGGGCAAACACATGCATCCAGTGGATCGGCATTTTAATACCCAGTGTCTGCTCAAGACCCCATACCATCAGGTAATAGGTAATGACGTGGAAAACAATAATAAACTGTGCTGCTCGGGGGGGAATGGCCAGTCTCTTGGCGAATAAGCCCATCATCACCAGCGTTACAATCGGTACCGCAATAAAGCCGGTAAACTGTTGCAGGAAGACAAATAAACCTTCAGGAGCGTATAACAGAGCCGGTGCGGCAAAAAGGGCGGCAATTGCACAGATAATGGCAAAGACCTTGGAAACATAAATCAGTCTACTGTCGTCGGCATCCGGATTCACAAAAGGTTTATAGATATCCAGGGCAAACATCGTCGCTGCTGAGTTCAACAGCGAATTGTAGGTTGAGAATACAGCGCCCAGCAGTACAGCAACAAACAGGCCCAGCAGAGGGGATGGTAAGGTTTTAGCCACCAGCTCCGGATACGCCAGATCCCTTGGCTCCAGACCTGGACCAAATAAATGGAACGCAATCAGGCCCGGCAGCATCGCCATGAAGGGCACCAGCATTTTGAAAAAGCCTGCCATCAACAGTCCGCGCTGTCCTTCCTTAAGGCTTGCTGCGCCAAGTGCACGCTGAATAACGAACTGGTTGGTTCCCCAGTAGAAGGTTGCCGTCACCATCAGGCCAGTAAAGATGGCGGAGAAAGGAATAACATCTACATCACTGCTGCCACCGATGGCGTTCAGTTTTTGGGTATGGGTGGTGGCCATGTGATAGAGCGCATCACTGATGCCGCCATCCAACTTGTCACCCAGGGCGATCAAACCATAGATTGGAATCAAACAGCCAACGACCAGCAGGGCAACACCATTTAACGTATCGGAAATAGCAACAGCCCGAAGTCCACCGGTAATGGCGTAAACCGCACCAATAATGCCCACTACCCAGGTGACCAGCCACAACGCTTCAACCTGGCTCAGGCCTGTCATGGCTCGAATATCCAGCAGCTTCATCAGAGCAAGGGAGCCACCGTAAAGAATGGTGGGAGACCATACAAAGATATAACCGAACATCAGCAGACCAACCACCAGACGGCGGGTACCTTCTCCGTAGCGGGACCTCAGGAAAGCAGGCATGGTAGCGAAAGCGCCACCGAGGTACATGGGCAGGAAAAGACAGGCCAGAAGAATGATGCCTCGAACAGCCCACACTTCCCAGGCCAGGGCGGTCAGGTTGCCAAAATAGACGATGCCATTCTGGCCAATAAGCTGTTCAGTCGAGATATTGGTAAGCAGCAACGACCCTGCTATAAAGACACTGCTGAGGCCATTGCCAGCGAGAAAATAACCATCAGCAGAGTCGATGGTGCCTTTGGTCTTATACCAGGAGTACCAGGCCACAAAGGCCATGAAGCCTATGCATGTAATTACGGCAAACATAAATCAAAAAGCCTTCTGTCTGTTGGAAATCGCTTGAGTCTGTGAGCTTGTTGTTCGTTTGTGTCATGAGCCGGGAGGAAAGTATCCGATGATCAGAGAGGGGAGAAATGCGTAAAAGACGTGAAGCCATACCTTTTTTTTATGGTTTGGTAACGGTTCTTCTGGGTAGTCCGGAAGAATATCTCCTCCGGGCCTTATATTATCTAGTGTCTGATGTTTTTAAAGGTGATCGGTGTTTGATTTAATCGTCACAACATGCACAAAAGTTGTCATTTAAACTTTTGACGCCAATCAATAAAAAGCAACGCCCCCTAGCGGCTTAACTGTTTTAAAAATGTCATCAAGCGTTGATCTAAACAGGGAACTCCATTTAGAACGATATGCTAACCTATAATATAACTGTCGTTTATTTGTTCGATTTGGGAACTGGAAAGCAGGGATGGATAAACAGCTTTATCACTTTCAAGTGGTCGCTAAACATCAAAATATTACTCTGGCCTGTGATGAGTTGCACATTTCTCAACCAGCGTTGACCCGAAGTATTAAAAAGATTGAGGAACAGCTGGGCATTGAACTCTTCAAGCGTTTGCCAAGGGGAATGGAATTAACGCCATCAGGCAGTGTTTTCCTCAACAGGGTCAACCGAATGGATATGGAGTATCAGTTTGCCCTGAAAGAAATTAATGCACTGAAATCCGGGCAGAACATCAGCCTGAGGATTGGCTCGGATAATCTGTGGGCAGAAGTTCATATTTCTTCACTGCTGGATCAGTTTTATGACTTGAATCCTGAGGCTGAAGTCCGGGTAAAGGCGGGAACCGTTGCCAGTACTGTGCCTGAGTTATTAAAAGGGGAGCTGGATCTGGTACTGGGTAAAATTGGTTATGAAGGTGAAATATTTCAGGCATTAACCTGTAAGCCACTTATTCCAGTCAAGTTTGTTGTTGTTGCCAGACCAGAGCATAAGCTGCATCAACAAGCTTCAGTAACGCTTTCCATGCTTCAGGGCTATCGATGGATTATTTATCAGCACTCAGACAATTATGTCTGGCATATTAATGAGACATTTTATGAGCACGGGCTGAGACCTGCAAAGGTGAGCCTTCATACCGCCTTTCTGGATAATGCTGTCTCACAGATGCAGAAAGATGATTTCCTGATGTATATCCCCCATCAATTATTAAATTCGATGTCCAGTAAAGGCCTGAAGCAGGTTCCACTGGTTAAACCTATTCACAGTTTTCAAAGTGGTGTTTATTACTCTGAATTTGCCGCTCAAATGCCGGGTGTCCGGCAATTTTTAAAATTGCTCGATAAGACATTCATTAGTTGATGTGTTTATGTTTTAGTAAATGTCGTGACAATATCCTCTAAAATCTCTGGCTGCTAACCCTGGGCAATAATGTTTCCAATTTATTTAGGAGCTAATCCCCCCAACGAAGATGAACTCTGGTTTAAGCACTTAGCAGCACTGAAGTAAGAGCCAGTTAACCTAAGCTAAATATGCCTGAAGGCATAACCACTCTACCAAATTATTCGGCTATTTCTATGCACAGAACTCACAGGTAGAAAACAACCGGTCAATTACAGCTTCATAACAAGGCTGTTTAACCGTGTAACCCTCCTTATTTATAATCGGGGAACTGCATTGAAGTCAGCTCCCCATATTCCATCAACATTAAAACCAGTTATCGAGCTAACCAGCCACCATCAACTGCAATAGTGTACCCATTGACATAATCACTGGCAGAAGATGCCAGGAATACAACTGGACCAGCCAGATCTTCAGGACTACCCCACCGTGCGGCTGGAATACGATTTAGGATCTCTGCATTTCTCTGCTCATCTGCACGCAAGGCAGCGGTGTTATCCGTTGCCATATAGCCCGGAGCGATAGCGTTAACGTTGATTCCTTTGGATGCCCATTCACAGGCCAGTAGACGGGTCAGTCCGGCAATACCACTTTTGCTGGAAGTATAAGACGGTACGCGAATACCACCCTGGAAAGAGAGCATGGAAGCAATATTAATGATCTTGCCGCCCTGTCCCTGCTTGATAAATGCTTTGGCCACAGCCTGACTCAGAAAGAATGGGGTTTTAAGATTGATATCCATCACCTCATCCCAGTCTTTCTCAGAAAAATTGACGGAGTCTTCCCGACGGATAATGCCTGCGTTATTGACCAGAATATCAATCCGGCCAAATACCTCGATGGTTTCCTGAACAATACGTTCAACGGGCTCAATACTGAGCAGATTTGCCTCAATCAAGTGAAAGCGGCGACCTTCGGCTTCGATCAACGCACGTGTTTCAGGGGCATCAATGTGCCCCACTGCACAGATATCAGCTCCTGCCTTAGCCAATCCCAGCGCCATACCCTGGCCCAGACCAGTGTTTGCACCGGTAACCAGTGCCACCTTGCCACGCAACTCAAATGAAAAACTCATCACTCCATCCCTTTATAAATTATTTCAAACAGGAAGCTATTTTCATTGCTGCCATGGGTGGGCCTTTCCCCCCATGGCAATATGCGCTTACTTGATGTCACTCATTGGAATGAAGTCCATATCTGAAAAGGTCTGGTTTTCTCCAGCCATTCCCCAGATAAACGTATAATTTGAGCTACCAACACCGGAATGGATTGACCAGCTGGGACTGATAACGGCCTGTTCATTACGGACTACCAGATGACGTGTTTCATCCGGTTTACCCATCATATGAAAGACGACATTCTCATCACTCATATCAAAATAGAAATAGACCTCCATACGGCGATCATGGGTATGACAAGGCATGGTATTCCAGATACTGCCTGGTTCCAGCATGGTCATTCCCATCAGCAGCTGGCAGGTTTCCACCACATCAGGCACCAGGTATTTGTAGATGGTTCGACAATTGCAGTTCTCTGCATCACCTAACGTTTGAGGACTGGCCATTTCCAGCGTGATTTTTTTGACCGGGTAGCTGGTATGCGCAGGTGTACTGTTGAGGTAAAACTTGGCGGGATTTTCTTCATCCAGACTGGCAAAGCTCACCTGCTTTACACCTTTACCAACGTACAGTGCCTCACGCCCTGCAATAGGGTACTCAGTGCCATCAACAATAATCAGGCCATCGCCACCAATATTGATCGCACCCAGCTCACGGCGCTCCAGAAAGAAGTCAGCGCCGATTTCTTTGCCAGCTTCCAAAGTCACTGCTTCGGTCCCTGGCATACAGCCGCCGGCAATAACCCGGTCAACATGGGAGTAAGTAAGATTCACCTGGCCAGGTGTAAATAGGGATTCAATCAGAAAGTGCTTCCGCAACTGCGTTGTATCCATGGATTTGGCATGTTCACTGTGCACAGGCTCTCTAACGTCCATTAAATAGGGCTCCTTTATATTGAGAATCATTGATATCAATTGAATACCGGTCAGCGTCAGAAAGCTGACCGGGTAGTAAAGCCAGAATTAAGCGACATTGACCCAGATAGGAGATACCCAGCCAATATGCCCATCATCCTGGAAGCAGCGGACATAAAAATAGTGATTACCAGCTTGCACGGATTCAGCCATATTCAGCTCAACATACTGCTGGTCCGTATCAATCCGTTTGAACACTTCGCCATTCTGAATAATCTCGATCCGCTTGAGCTTTCTTGGTGCTGCAACACGGAAACGAATATTCAGCTCATTCCGGGCATCAATGGTTCTACCCAGATGAGCATCATTGATAAAGAAATCCATCACCATACGAGGATGGGTAGTGGCAATGGTCTGACGGTCCTGAACGGCATCAAAGATACTCTCCCTGGTCAGGGAGTCAGCATAAACACCTGTCACACCACCATACCCGGGGTTACCGTCATGTCCATCACTGTTAGCTGTGAAGCCCCATTTCTTACCACGGTTCAGAAAATCAACCACCGTGTTATTTTTTACGTTGTTTCTGGCCTTGAGCACCATCGGGTTGCCTTCATACTCAAAGCGTCCCCACTGGGCCGAATAGACTTCAACCATCGATTCATGATCACTGTCTGGTTCCCAGTTATTCAAATCGAAACCATCTTCAAACTTCGCATCCTGATCATCGAAATATTTTGGATTACGGCCATTACAGAAACGATGCAAGTGAGGAATCGTGATAACCGGCTGCCCTTTATAAAAATCCCATACGTCGTGGACAATCTCCATTTCGTAACCGGGATACTCGTAGTCATTAAGTGATCCACGGAAAAGACACACCGTATCCCCCCGGCGGCAATGGAACTCAAAACCACTCATGGTTACTAGCTTGCCTGGTTCGTTAAATTGATCACAGACATCTCCCATCTTCTTCCAGGTCGCACGATCAATGTTGACGGTGCGATCTTCATTGAAAGTAAATGTCTGCTCGCTCAGGAAGATATAATCCAGCTTGGATACTTCCCGAGCATAGGTGTACGCACGCTCCGGGGTAGCACCAAGATCGTTATCCCGGATATTTGCGGTCAGGTTTGAATGAGTATGAGTGTCCCCCCAGTACAGTGATGGCGCATTTTCTTCACAGATAATGACCGCATCATCCACATGCAGATTCGTATTCCCAACAGTAATCCGGTAAGCACCATGCTCCAGCTGTACCGTTGACCGCTGATCATGAATAGCGCTTTGAGTAACCAGTACGCCTGTTTTCAAATCATGAAGGGCAATGCTGAATTCATTTAACGAACAGTCGAACAGCGGGTTGCCGTAGCGGTCCATAGGCAGAACGGATACCTCTACCACTTCTCCCGGGCAGGCATATCCTTTGGCTGTTACCTGAAGCCTGGCCAGTTTTTCAGGGATCAGTTTAATGCTTGGGAAAATATCGTAATCCCTGTATTCACGATTTCCCTGCTGATCGACTTCAAGCCTATATTCCAGATGCGTGCCATCCTTGAAGAAGGCTAGCTGCCCTACCCGTGATGGTGCGCAGTCACCTTCCAGCCAGGGGCGGTCGACACCACCAAAACGAACATTAACCGCTTCGCCAGGCTTAAGCCCGCTTTCCAGAGTAATCACACCAACACGGCATGAGTCGTGCCAGCGTTTGATATGTAATACCAATCGCATTTTCTAAATCCTTAAGCTGCCGCCAACTATGCTTAGGCATCATTACCATGCATTATCTAGAACAGATGTCTCGTCGACCACAGCTACCCGAAGGTTTTAATGATGTTGATTTTC
>NZ_LUKQ02000124.1 GCF_001647025.1 Endozoicomonas atrinae | reverse complement strand
GCGTCATTCGTAAGGCGATCAAGAACCGGAAGATTTTTCGGACTGATGAGTCAGTCATGAAGGTAATCTATCTGGCCATGGAAAAAGCTTCCGAGAAATGGACCATGCCGATCAGGAACTGGAAAGCAGCCATGAACCGGTTTGAAATTATGTTTCCTGACCGGTTCAAGGAGTAATAGTTTTGGTGGCGTTTACACAGAATTATTTACAGGCTCGTGTGCCTATCCACCGGATCTTTTTGCTTCAAAACCTTCTTTTTTCAAATGCTCAACCATGATATCTACGTGGTCTCCCTGAAGCTCAATATTACCATCTTTAACTGCACCACCACCGCCACAGCGCTTCTTTAGCTGTTTGGCAAAAGCTTTCAGTTCATTGCCTGCAAGTGGCAGCCCGCTGATGACCGTGACCACTTTTCCACCTCTTCCTTTTTTCTCCGGACGAACACGAACGTTGCCATCACCAACTACTTCTGGTTTGGCAGTCTCTTCCTTTATTCGACCGGCATCAGTGGAATAGACCAGCTTACTTTCCGAGCTACGTTGGTAGTTGCTCATTGCTAACCTCTGGATTCAGAAAACCATCTTTTTAACGACATGTATTTCACTTGTCCAGTGAAGGTCGAAAAAGTTGAAAAAAACAAAAGCCCAACTGAAAAAGTTGGGCTTTCATAGCCAGCAATGTATTCAAAAAAGAAGCGTTAATTAGGCTCTGTTGACATAAGTTTGCAGGCTCAGTGGCTCGTAAAGCTGTCTTTATGTCAACAGAGTCTAGACCCCCCCGGTTAAAATATTGCCTTTAACCGCTGAAGACATAGACTGAGCTTTCTCATTGCCAGCTACACTTCCAGTACTGGCCAGCTCTTCAGTATTCTGGCGTTCTTCACGCACTTTACTGGCTTCGTCTGTACCCATTAATACCTTTCTGAGTTCTTCATCAGATTGCGCCTGCATTTCAAGCCGCTGCATGTAACGCTTGAACTCTTCCGGGCTCATTGGTTCATGGGAATATGGGTGAATAGGTCGTCCCTGACTGTCTTCCTTGGGGATCAAATCTTCAGGGTTGGTCTTTTGGAAAGCGACATTACTGCTTAAACCATTAATGGGCTCAGACATCCTTTTCTCCTCACTTGATTACGTCCTTAATCAACAGAGATATGAGCACTACCTCTGCAGTTCAGCCAGAAGTGATGAAAACAATCAAAACTCAACATAAGCTTAGCTGAATACAGCACGCTGAAAGAGAAATCATAAAAGCCAATAAAATGCCTATAAAAATCAATAGGATAAATCTGGAGGGGTAAGCCTGCCATATCATAGAAGCTGGTATCTGGATCGTGCCCAGGTAGTGCGGCGTATCTTGTAGGAAGTGCTTGAAGTTGCTTTATTTTCTTGGGTAAGCCCTTTATCTGGATAGGTGTTTGATAAATCTCAAAACATACCTTCCCTAAACAATACAAATTCCACCTTCGAAACATGAACTGCGCAGCCATTTTGAACAGCTGGATCTTCGTTGGAATTCCTCGCAATACCCGAGGGCACAAGTAGCCCTGCTATTACTCGTCATTCCGCCTTGCCCAGCTGTCAAAAATGGCCTGCTCGATATCATATCTTAGAAGGCGGAACTGGTATAAAGAGTCACATATTGTTGTTCATCACCGCTGACAGTGAGGGCAATAACAACTGCTCCGGTTCCCCAGTTTTATTTCCTTAATGGTTTTGCCGCACGTGATGCAGGGCTGCCCTGTACGGCCATAAACGGCCAGTTCCTGTTTAAAGTAACCGGGTTTGCCATCACCCCCGACAAAGTCACGCAAGGTAGTACCGCCTTGTTCAATGGCTTTGGCCAACGTCTCTTTTATGGCTTCAGCCAGCCGTTTATAACGGTTGAGTGAGATTTTTCCACAGGCTCGGTCAGGCCTTATCCCGGCTTTGAACAACGCTTCACTGGCATAAATGTTACCGACACCAACCACTACTTTATTGTCCATAATAAATGTCTTTACCGACTGGCTTTTGCCTCGAGACATTTGAAACAGCCGTTGAGCCGTGAACTCATTGTTCAGAGGCTCAGGTCCCAGATTCTTTAGAAGTTTATGCTCGTGGAGAGGGCGCTCAGACCAGAGAACAGCACCGAAGCGGCGAGGGTCTGTGTACCTCAATCGTTGGCCATCTGTCAGAAGAATATCTACATGGTCGTGTTTTTCCGGCGGTGTATCGTTTTTTAGTACTCTCAGGCTACCGGACATCCCCAGATGCATAATGAGATGACCAGAACCGGTATCCAGAAGCAGGTATTTGGCTCTTCTTTTTACCTGTGTAATGGTCTTACCACTCAGGATTTGATTGATATTTTCAGGCACCGGCCAGCGGAGCCTGGATTCACGGACAATGATTTCCGAAATGGTATGACCTTCAATATGAGGCTCAATGCCCCGCCGGGTGGTTTCAACTTCTGGTAGTTCCGGCATGGTTGTCTGCTCCGTTTATACGCTCAAACTGCTGTCTGGTGATGCCGTAGAGTAGCCGATCATCAAATCCGCTTTCAGTTTTATAATACGCACACTGGCAGCCTTCCTGAATCATGCCGATCTTTTCCATGGTTTTATAGGAGCCGGTATTGGAGCGATAACAGTCTGCTGTCACCTTGTGTGCTCCCATTTCCCTAAACGCCAGTGAAAGAAGAAATCGGCCGCTGCTGCTGGCTAACCCTTTCCCCCAGGCGTGTTCAGAATACTGGTAGCCGACTTCATAGTTACCCTGAAGAAACATGACCGGATGTAATCCACACATACCCATGTAACGACCAGAAGTATCACGGATAATGGCCGTCGGGCCTTCAGGTATCTCACCTTTGTTAATTGCCTCTCTGGTGCCATCAATGATGGGGTCAAAATACCCTCGGTATACCTCTTCCGGGGCTGGGGCAAAGAACAGGTATTCAGTCACCTTTGGATTTTCCAGCATCTCAAGGATGTCAGGAAAATCACTGCCCTTGATCAGCGAAATGGTAAAGCCGTCAGTGAGAGTGACGGCATCGCCGCGTTTAAATGAACTGAATGAAGACATTGCTGGCTCAGTTGATATTGGAATGGGCTCACAGTACACGGCTTGACCATTTGCACAAGCCTTTTCTTGTCAGCTTTTTATAGGGATAAACACCGCGCATTATTTCGAAATATCCAATCCAATCATTTTTTGATTCATTGATAGAATATAAAACCCTTCGCCCCGGGTCTGTCTGGCGTTGGGAGTCTATCCTGTGAGCAAAAATGAGAACAAATCTATCAACCTTTGCCCGCTATCGTGGCGAACTTCGTGAATTACTTTATCTGGCTGGGCCTATTATGGGAGCTCAGTTGGCAACTACAGGTATGACATTTGTCGACACCAGTATGGCCGGACAATATTCAGCTATGGATCTGGCGGCCATCGCCCTGGGCTCCAGTATCTGGATGCCGGTCTACCTGTTAATCCGTGGTATTTTAATGGCCATTACACCAACGGTTGCCCACCTGTACGGTGCACGTCAGACCGGTGAAATTGGTGGTCAGGTACGTCAGGGGCTGTGGATTGCTCTGTTAATGAGTCTTCTGGCCCTTGGTTTTATTTACAAATCCGATGTCGTACTTCAATGGTTGCAGGTTGAGCCTGAGATGGCTGCGAAAACGCTTGAATATCTAAAAGCGCTTGCCTGGGGTATTCCTGCGATTTGTTTGTTTCAGGCGCTTACCTGTTACTGTGAAGGGATGGGTAAAACCAAGCCCAGCATGGTGTTCAGCTTTGCGGCTCTGGCACTGAATATTCCACTGAACTATGTACTGATTTATGGAAAGTTCGGGTTCCCTGAGCTTGGCGGTGTTGGCTGCGGTTATGCGACAGCCGTTTGTTTCTGGGTCATGTTCCTGATGATGGCGGGTTACACCATGCTGGGTCAGCAGCATCGTAAGATTGGTTTGTTTGACCATTGGGACTTGCCCAGCCTGAGAATTATTTCCAGTCAGCTAAAGCTGGGTATACCGATTGGTCTGGCCATCTTCTTTGAAGCCAGTATCTTCTCGGTGGTGGCTCTGCTGATTGGTAAATTAGGTGCGATCGTGGTGGCGGGGCATCAGATTGCCCTTAACTTTACCTCACTGGCCTTTATGGTGCCGATGAGTCTGGCGATGGGGTTGACCATTCGTGTCGGGCAGGCATTGGGGGCTGGTAAAACTGAGCAGGCTGCATACTCCAGTTATGCGGGTATTGCGACGACTCTGGTCAGTGCGACAGTGAGTGCTTCCGTCATGATGTTCCTGCCTGGAGTAGTGACTTCCATTTATACACAGAATCCGGAAGTTGCTATTCTGGCTGCTCAACTGTTGGTTTATGCGGCATTGTTCCAATATGCTGATGGTATTCAGATCGCAGCCAACGGTGCATTGCGTGGCTATAAAGACACTCGGGTGCCTATGGCAATGATTCTGTTTGCCTGCTGGGGAGTCGCATTACCTCTGGGTTATATCCTGGGGCTGACCGACTGGATTGTTGAGCCAATGGGGCCTCATGGCTTATGGATTGGTCTGGTGACTGCTTTGACCATGGGCGCCTTCCTGTTGACCCTGCGTCTGCGTGCCATCATTCGCCGGAATCGGATGTTGGCTTCTGGTGCAATGCCTTTAGCCGTTTAATTTTGTTATTTACTTGATTGAATGGTATCTCTGCGCTCTATCCAGCAGAGATACCTCTGAATCAGCTTTTTTTCCATGGAAGTGCTTTGTGGAATAAAGCGGAAATAGCGTTCTCTTTACTGGGTTTTCCTGGTATACGCTCTTCTACTGGTTCAATCTTCCATGCTGCCGCCTGTCGTTGAAGCTCTTCTCCGGAAGCGCGTTTCTTTATAGGAACCTCTAAATTCTTAGGTAATGTAGATCTTTCTTTTAATAGTTCCTTGTCTTCTGGGTCCAGCCATTCGAAGTTCTTGCGTCCCGCTGCTAGAGCATCCAAATGCTGATCTATTTGAGCACGATAAATATGTTGCGATATAGACGGACATTTCATTAGCTGAGGTAAGTTCAGCTCATTTACTTTAAGATCGCACCCACGCTTTGTGATTGGATACTCCAAACCAGCAATTATGAGGTGCTTCTTTGTTACACCAACAGTGATTCTTGAAAAATCAGGTCGGTACTCTGAAGCAAGAACCAAGGCTGTATTCCTGTTCACTTTAGCCAGTTCTTTTGACTGGTGCTCATGGTCTTTAGAAGACGGAAGCTTTTTCCAAACTCCTCTCCCATTGTCTTCCCTTATTTCTAATTTGTGACCCTTCTCAACTTCATGGTTTAGCCTAGAGGCAAGGCAAAGCAGTGTTTCATCCGCATCGGGGTTATCAGATATCAGTGCTGCAGCAAATACTCGTTTTTCCTGACGCGACCATGTGGCGACATGGCCATTAAGAGCATCATCAAGAATTTTGACCCCTTCGGGGTTTTGCTTTCTGTAGATGACACAGAAGAGGTCCAGAATCCTCTGGGCAACTGCGTCAACAGGAAGCATTGCTAACTCAGCTCGCTGAATTGCTGGGCCATGTTGCTTCATTACTGAAACTATCGTAGCAAAATAAGTAGGGTATTTGCTTGGGTGAAGGTAATGTGTCTGTGTACCTAAACCCTGTAATGCAGAACTCAGCACACTGAGAATAGGGGTGAGTCTATGCAGCAACTCTTCTCCAGATAAAGGGAGATTTCCGTCGGTATTAATCAATAATTTTTTCAGTTGTTGTATTATTGATTCTAGTCCTTGATCTGAGTTTGACTCTTGGTCAAGTGGTGATGCTCCTCTAATGGCTTCTTCCCGGTGCTGATTAAGATGGAGGCAGATTGGTATGATATCGCTCCAGTGCTCAAGAGGTTCCGTCAATAAGCGCACACTGGGGTGTCTAACAACTTCCCGAACATAGTCATCTAATTCATGAGCAAGTCCAGCCTGTTGTGCAAGAGTCGGATGTTCAAGAAGTAGTTCTTTATACTGTTCTTTTATGGATTTAACCGTTGCCGCAAGTTGAGAGGCATCAAGCTGTACTTCTGTATCGCAGAGTGTTTCTTTCAAATTTATCAATAAAGTATGTAAGTTTCGGTTTTTTTCATTTAAAAAATCTAACGCGTTTTTCCTATCCTGGCCTTCTTATCCTCTGGAAAGAAAAAATTGCGACTCTCTATTAACATTTGACCATCGTTAGAGGCTGGAGTACAAGATGCTTGGTGTTGTAAATGGGGGAGTGCACAAGCACCTTCTTCGGGGGGAACCGATGGTTTTTGTTTTGGAAACACTGTCTCACCACAAGCTTCTTGGGATAGTTTTATGGCATGTTCGATTCGGGCGTTTTCATCAAGAGCGTCCAGATCTTGCTGCGTGAGGTAAGATGCGCTGGCTTCAGTCTGTGTGATATCTCTGGCTTTCTGTTCTCTGTGAGAATGAGGTGAAGAGCTTCGTGGAATTTCACAGCCTTGTGGTTCTCCTGACTGCCTGGGTGGGGAGGGCTGACTTTTATAGTATTCTCCCATTCTGGATTGGTGGTATTGGTTAGTTTGAGATAGATCAGGGTTACTGCTATAGGGATCCATTTAAAGCTCCTGTCATTGCTGTAAAAGTTATAGTTAGCTGTATGCTATGACTTAGAAGGAGTTAATTGGTTCATTGGTATTTCTTATGGCAGGGGTATAGTTCGCTCTTGTTATGAAAATTAAGGATATTGCTCTGAATAATTATTGGTTGGTGTGGTTTTTTGAGGCGCTGGTTCTCACTTTGATGCTATCAGTCTTTTTGTCATCACAACGATATGTGAATCGAAAATGCCCCTCTGACCATAGTCTTTCTCTATTGAGGGTATACGCCATGCTCTTCTATAATGCAGCCCTTTCCTGAAATCTGTATTTAAGGAAATTCCTTTCTGGTCTGCGTTTCAGGCCAGGTTACATCGTCGCTGTGCGAGTGAACTCATGAGTAAAACGAAAGTACTGACAGGTATTACGACAACTGGAACACCACACCTGGGTAACTACGTGGGGGCTATCAAGCCTGCGATTGAGGAAAGCTGGCGTGACGATATTGCTTCGTACTATTTTCTGGCTGACTATCACGCATTGATCAAAGGTCGTGACCCTAAGCGTATTCATCAGTCTACGCTGGAGATTGCGGCTACCTGGCTGGCACTGGGTCTGGATACGGATCGCGTGACTTTCTATCGTCAGTCAGACATTCCGGAAATTGCCGAATTGAACTGGATTCTTGGCTGTATGACCGCCAAAGGTCTGATGAACCGTGCCCATGCTTATAAGGCTGCGGTTCAGGCCAATGAAGAAGCCGGTGAGCAGGACCCGGACAAGGGGGTGACCATGGGACTCTTCTGCTATCCGGTGCTGATGGCGGCAGATATTCTCATGTTCAATGCCCATAAAGTGCCGGTGGGTCGTGATCAGGTTCAGCATATTGAGATGGCCCGGGATATTGCTGGACGCATGAATCATCATTACAAGACCAGGTTTGTTCTGCCTGAGGCAGTTGTTGGTGAAAGCACTGCGGTTCTGAACGGTCTTGATGGGCGTAAGATGAGCAAGAGCTACGATAATACGATTCCGCTTTTTGTGCCTGAAAAGAAACTGCTTAAGCTGATTCGTAAGATCAAAACCAACTCATTGGAGCCGGGTGAGCCAAAAGATCCGGATACCTGTACTCTTTTCCAGATCTACTCTGCATTTGCCGATGCCACTCAGATTGAGGTGAAACGTCAGCAATATGCCGATGGTGCTGGCTGGGGAGATCTGAAAAATGAGTTGTTTGAGTTCTTGAATGAGCATTTGAAAGATCCTCGTGAACGTTACAATGCATTGATCGAAGATCCGGCATTTATCGAAAAAGAGCTGCTTAAAGGGGCTGAAAAGGCCCGGGCTGAAGCCGCACCTTTTCTGACGTCTATTCGTCATGCCGTAGGCCTCAAGCCGCTCGCGTAAAATTCTGCAGTCGCCTTTAAGTTCGGCTTTCCTTTGGGAAAGCCGACAATAATAATGATAGGCATCATCGCTCGACTGGATACCCCATGAACACATCAAAGTTAGTTGCCATTCTACTGAGTGCGCTCGTGCTGTCGGCCTGCAGTCATCTGGATGGTCTGCTGAAAGGCAAGGTTCAGCAAAAGGTGGCGTTTGATTTGACCCGTCTGGATGCCGATGGCCTTTATGGGCCAGCTGATGGCAAACGGTCCCTGAGTTATGAGTTCTGTATTCCTGCACATGTGAATACCGCACGGCAGGTGATGTCCATTGACCCAACCGCAATTGTCTACAAAGAATCCCCGGGACGTTTACAGTGTGGTAAAGAACAGTATCTGGTGGTTGGCGATACGTACCAGGCCAACTACCTGGTGACCCTGAAAAAGCTGGTTGAACTGGAGTATGTCACCCGGATTCAAGAGGCATTTTTTGAGTAAACATAACCGAAGAATCAGCTATCGATAAGAATGAACCTAAGAGATAAAGCTCCGGCCCCTCAATCATCAGGCATTCTGATACGTAACCCAGTGGTTCGATGGGTCTTTAAAGCCTGTGCCCTACTTTGTGTTGTACTGGGTTTTATCGGTGTTTTCCTGCCGCTGTTGCCCACTACGCCCTTTCTATTGTTGGCGGCTTTTTTCAGTTTACGGTCATCTCCAGCCATTCACTCCTGGCTATTGAATCATCAGGTTCTGGGCCCTCCTTTGCGTCAGTATCTTGATGAACGCAGTATTTCCAGAAAGGTTTACATTCGTGCGGTTGCTTTTCTCTGGCTGACCATGAGCATCTCAATCTGGATTGTAAAATTGGTATGGGTTAAATACTTGCTTGTGGCTATAGGTGTCAGCGTGACGATCTATCTGACAAAGCTGCAGAGAAGGGGAGCCAGAGGGTGCTCCTCCTGACAGCTGGCAGAAGGCAAAAAGCACTCTATAATTTTGCGTTAAGGTCTGCCTGTCTCATTACTTATTAATGGTTGCTGGTGGACTCCAGTGGCGCAGGGTGCCTGTTTGATCAGTAAGCTTTCAGGCTGAGATTATACCTGTTGAACCTGAACCGGTTAGTACCGGCGTAGGAACTGCCATAAAGCTACCGCTTATTCTATAGACATTCTGCAGAGCTACTCTGCCTCTACGTTATGTTCACAGCATAGGTGGTGCTGTCCTCTTCGGGCCTTTATGCGTCACGTTATTCGATGACTTCTATCTGTCGTGAGGATTAACGCATGATCGCAACGCCCAGGCTTTCCCTGCTTCTGAACTGGTATGCCAACCCTTACCACACCCCCGTTTTTATGGCTCACCACTTGGGGTTTTATAAAGAAGAAGGGCTTGCTCCTGCCATTATGGAAACCACTGACCCTTCCGATGTAACCGACTTGATTGGTCAGAATAAAGTGGATATTGCATTGAAAGCGATGATCCATACCTATGCGGCCAGAGCCAAGGGCTATAAGGTCGTTTCTGTGGGTACGTTGTTTCATGAGCCCCCAACTGGCCTGATCTTTCTGAAATCCAGTGGCATTAAGGGGTTTGATGATATCCGGGGAAGACGGATCGGCTATATCGGTCGGTTTGGAAAAATCATCATTGATGATCTGGCCAGACGGGCAAATATTGAGCCTGATGCTTATGAAACGGTTCGTGTTGGTATGAACATTACCGATGCCATTATTCAGAATAAGGTAGATGCTGGCATGGGGATTGGCTGCTTTCAGCAGGTTGAACTGGAGCAGGTCAGTGGGCAGGAGACGGGCATGTTACGGGTGGATGAACTTGCCGGACTTGGGTGTTGCTGCTTCTGTTCAATCCTTTTCCTGGTGAATGAGGCCTATCTGGAAAACAATCAGGAAAATGTGAGACGGTTTATGAGAGCGACCCTGAGAGGGACTCAGTGGACGCTCGAAAATCCCGAAAAAGCGTATGAGCTGCTTTGTGAGCAGATTCCGAGATTGAGAACGGATACCTTCAGGAAAATTTATATCAGCTGCCTTCCCTATTTCTCTCGTGACCTGATTAATGTGGACAGAGATTGGGAGAAAGTTGGACTTTATGCTCAGCAGCTTGCTATTACGGATGAAACCATGGATTGCCACAGCTGTTATACCAATGAATTTTTACCGGACCGCCCTTACTCTACTTTTGAGCCTTTGGATGGAGCTTACATTTCTGAGCAGCTTAGAGCCTCATAGCGTCATTTGACTTATAACGAGTCTCAAGTAAATAGAAGTCTGGTTCTTGCCAGGCTTCCAGACTCTGTTTTTACAACAACGTTTTTATAAAACCACCTGCCTCAAACGACATTTGAATTACACTTATACCAATTAAACTTTCTAAACCCGTTATGAGCATGATGTACGGGAGTGTAAGGCAATACCCTGAAGGGCATAAAGGCGAAGTGACGAGTCATAGCCGTAGCTATGGTGAGGAGCTTCAACGCAGGAATACGCTTCAGGGCATCTGCGCAATAGGGCGTTAGAAAGTGCAATTGGTATTATGCATTGTCAGCCTGATTTTCACCGGTGGTGATATGAGCAAGCAGATTCTCGTTCTAGGCAGTATTAATGTTGATCATGTTCTGAGGGTTAATCGTTTTCCAAAGCCAGGCCAAACCATTACAGGTTCATCCTATAACATTATGGCTGGAGGCAAAGGTGCTAACCAGGCGGTAGCCTGTGCCCGCCTTGGGGGAAACACGCACATGATGGCGGCTATTGGTCAGGACGATCTGGGGCGGGAAATAGTGCAGCAACTGAGTGATGAGGGCGTTGATACGACTGCTATTACAGAAGTTGTGGATATGGATACCGGAGTTGCCCTGATTTTCGTTAATGCCAAAGGTGAAAACATCATTGGTATCTCGGCTGGTGCTAATGGCTGCCTGAGAGAAGAGCACATTGAGCAGAACCACAGTCTGATCACTGATGCAGATTATCTGCTCTTGCAGCAGGAGGTTCCTGAATCTGTCATTTTACAGGCTGCTCATATTGCCCGGGAAAACAATACTAAAGTTGCCTTGAATCCAGCACCTGCTAGAGAGTTTTCCAATGATTACTTGCTGGCTATTGATTTGATTACACCCAATCAGACGGAAGCAGAAATTATTACCGGCATTAAAGCTTCCGATGAAAAGTCTGCAAGACAGGCTGCTGGGATATTGCATGAGAAAGGTATTCCTGACGTTGCGATCACCATGGGGCAGATTGGAGTCTATGTGTCGTCAATCAGCTCAGGCCATCCTAAAGGTCTGATTGTTCCCGGGTTTCCAGTTAAGGCGGTTGATACAACTGCTGCCGGTGATACATTTAATGGAGCGTTGCTGGTGGCTCTGGCAGAAGGAAAGTCTCTGGAAGATGCTGCCCTTTTTGCCAATGCCAGTGCAGGCCTTTCTGTAATGAGTGCTGGATCTCAGTCGTCTATTCCCTATCGTTTTCAGGTTGAAGAGTTCATTCAGTGCGATCAGGAAATCGCAGGTGCTCTTGAAACCTTGCATACGTCATGATTCTTGTATTTCTTTGATTTAAAAAGTTAATACAGATACTCTGGAACCCTCTCGTTTATCAAATACGAAGACGGTGGTTGTAAACTTTTAAAGCTTTTATCTGGTTATAAAGGATCCAGCTTTGTTATTGGCTGGAAGAAGGTGCAGTATGCAAAATCAGCTCGACCAATTAAAAAATATGACCAAGGTTGTGGCCGATACCGGTGATATCGAAGCTATCCGTCGATACCAACCGGTTGATGCGACGACCAATCCTTCACTGATTTTAAAAGCTGCTCAGCTACCGGCGTATAAAGCGCTTGTTGATGAAGCCGTTGTCTTTGGACGCAATGGCTCAAAAGATAAAACGGAAAGTGCTCGTTATGCCTGTGACTGGCTGACGGTTGGTATCGGCAAAGAGATTCAGAAGGTGGTTCCCGGTGTTGTTTCTACTGAGGTAGATGCACGGCTGTCATTTGATACTGAGGCAACCATTGAAAAAGCCAGACAGCTGATTGATCTTTATAAAGAGCAGGGGGCTGATAGTGAACGGGTACTGATCAAAATAGCCTCTACCTGGGAAGGTATACGAGCTGCAGAGATTCTTGAAAAAGAAGGTATTCGCTGTAATCTGACCCTGCTGTTCAGTTTTGCTCAGGCTCAAGCCTGTGCCGATGCCGGTGCTTATTTGATCTCACCCTTTGTTGGTCGGATTCTGGACTGGTACAAAAAAGCAGAAGGTCGGGATTTTTCTGCATCTGAGGATCCGGGTGTTCAATCAGTCACCCGTATCTACAACTATTACAAGCAGCATGGCTATAAAACGGTAGTAATGGGAGCCAGTTTCCGAAATACCGGTGAGATTATTGAGTTAGCCGGCTGTGACTGCCTGACTATTGGCCCAGACCTTCTGGATCAGCTGGAATCGACTGAGAAGCCACTTGAGCAAAAATTGTTTGCCGACTCACCAAGTTGCAGTGATAACAAAGTGGTGCTGGATGAGGCTGCATTTCGCTGGGCGATGAATGAAGATGCCATGGCGACAGAAAAACTGGCGGAGGGCATCAGGAACTTTACTGCAGATCAGATCAAGCTGGAAAAACAGTTGCTTGATGCACTCTAGGTGCCAGGGATCTCACACTGAGCTGAAAAGCCCCTGTAAATGATGCAGGGTTGCATATACTGACGAGCCAGACACATTAGCAATGTAGCTTGAGGGTCTGGTCAAGATGAAGAATAAAGTAAAACTGGCTCTTTCTTTGGTTGCTGTCTCTCTCAGCTTTCAGGCGAAGCCTGAAAGCTGTGGCTTCAACCTGGAAGTGGCTGAGGAAGTTGCCAGTTGTCCAAATGAGTATCCCCCCGTGGTTCCAACAGGAAAAATAAATCCGGAAAAATTGATTGCAGAGCAGGAGGAATTCCGCAGGTACTACCAGAGCTATCAGGTAGATACGGATGCAGTTTCACCACTTCGACAACTATCAATACCAACGGAGATTGTTGTCATTATCGCTACCTGGTGCCCAGACTGTCACCGGGAAACGCCCCGTTTTATGCGAATTATGGAAGCGATTGATAATCCAGATATCCACATAACTTACATTGCCGTTGACCGGAATAAGAAAGATGAGGAGGGTCTGGCTGCACAGTATGAATTCAGCCGGATCCCTACGTTCATAGTGATGCAGAATGGCCTGGAGGTTGGCCGAATTGTTGAACGTCCGTTAGTTTCACTTGAGAAAGGTCTGGTTGATATTCTCAAGTGATTTGTCCTGGGGGGAGTCTGAGACAGGGGGGCTACATTTTCTTTGTAGCCATGGTGATACGGGAGATGCAGGTTGGCCTGCCCTGCTCATCCTCAATTTTAATCTCCCATACCTGGGTGCTGCGGCCGATATGGATCGGTCGGGTAGTGCCGATCACTTTTCCTGAAGTAGCTGATCGAAGATGGTTGGCGTTAATTTCCAGGCCAACACAGTAAGCTCCGTCTTCACAGCACAGGTTGGCGGCAATACTGCCCAGTGTTTCAGCGAGAACGACAGAGGCCCCACCATGGAGCAATCCCATGGGTTGGATGGTTCTGCGGTCAACTGGCATTGTGCCGCGCAGAAAGTCTTCACCCACTTCTGTAATTTCAATGCCTACATAGTCACACATATTCTCTTTGAATACGGCGGTGTCAGGGCTGTATGGCCTTTTCCAGATGGACATCTTGTTTCCTTTTCCTCTTTATTTATTATACTAATCGAACCTTCTAACTCCCTATTGCGCTGAAGATTTGAGCCTTAACCCTGCGTTGCCGATCGTCGTCATAGCTGAGGCTATGACTCCTCACGCCGCCTTGTCTTAAGGCTCAAATTTTCTTGCTCATAACGGGAGTTAGAAAGCACGATTGGTATTAGATCCGGTTTCGTAAGCCCAGCTGATCCGGGTGAGGAGTCAGGTAGGTTTGCCGTTGAATGTACTCACTGCCATGATTTTCGATAAAGTGTCGCAGCATGGTCATTGGGGCAATGAGAGGCACCATTTCCTGACGGTACTCTTCAATCAACTTCAGAAGCTGGTTTCTTTCTTTACCATCGACACTCTTTTTAACATATCCGAGGATGTGCATCATGGCATTGGTGTGCGATTTTCGATTTGCACGTCGTTTAAGGGCATTCATAAAGTTAAGGAGATACTCATTCAGCAGCTCATCCAGAGACGCTTTTCTGCCTTTGGCCACGATTTGACCCAGCAACTCATACCCTTGGGGATAATGGGCCATGATCATGTATTTGTGAGTAGCGTGAAAGTCGACCAGTGCTGCATAAGATGGCTCTGCCAATACGGCTCTCTGCCAGCGATTATAGGCGTAGACTCGTGTGAAAAAATTTTCACAGAGAATTGGATCGTGGAGTCTGCCTTCTTCCTCTACGGGCAATAATGGATTGTTATCCATAAATGCTTTGGCATAGGCTCCGGGCGCACTTTCCCCCAGTGGGTGACCATTTTCATGGTATACCTTAACCCTTTCCATGCCACAGCTGGGCGACTTCTGCATCAGGATATAGCCGCAAATATGGGAGAGCTGGTCAGACATTTCATGACCATAATTTTCTAAAGCATCGGTTACATCCAAACTGGAATTTTCAGTGCCGACGACTCGGACTTTTAACTGTTTATCTGGAGCAGACGATGAGCTCTGCCGAGAAGTTTGAGATGTTTCAGCCAGTTCACCTACCAGCCGGATGGGCTCTCTGGGGGTTCCCAGTCCTATAGCCATCTCAGGGCAGACCGGCTCAAAGAGAAAGAAGTTATCGAGAGTGTTAACACAAAAAGATGAACGTTTGTGTCCCCCGTTGTAGCGTACTTTATGGCCTAAAAGGCAAGAGCTGATTCCCAGTGTGATCTGCTTTTCAGGCTCAGGTATGGAAACGATAGCCACTTGTTATTCTCCACTTTACGTTAGAAGTACAGTACTAACGAATGTCGCCAGTTACCAGTAGCTCCTTTGTCTGTCAGTCGTTGCAACCAGGCATTACTGTACAGTCCCCCCTGAAGCATAAGTGACATGTTCATTAACGCATCTTCACTTATAACTGCCTATACGGTAAGACTTTTTCATTGGATTGGTTTATCTGTTTTCTGGGAAGATTTCATTGGTTCAAAATAAATGAATTCAATGGTCAGTTTTTTTCGGTTTAAGGAATTCAGGCCTTATTTATAATGTAGGGGGAGCTCTCAATTAGACATTTGACCAGCCACCCATGGTTTGCGCCAGACAAGGCGTGAATTGCGTAGTGTATTTCACATAAGTAGTGAGCAACGCAGAATGGCATAAATCATGGGGGGCCCTCCGGGTTGATAACACACGCATTAATGCTGTGTTGAACGGCTTGAACATGGATCCACCATGCCCTGCACCGTTCGCCTGGCCTGAATGCGTGTGTTATCAACTGGACTCATGGCTAATTGAGAACGCCCCCTAGTTATTGTTTATCAGGCAGAGTGTGTTGGAGTATATATGGGCAGGCTGGTGAAAGGGGTATGGCGGGAAGAGTGGTATGATACTGAAGCCAGTAACGGTGAGTTTATCCGTGAAGATGCTGGGTTTCGTGACTGGATTAAAAATGAGCCATCTGCCCGGTTTCAGCCGGAATCGGGGAGGTATCATCTTTATGTATCCCTGGCCTGCCCCTGGGCTCATCGAACATTGATTTTCAGGGAGTTGAAAGATCTGACAACACATATTGAGGTTACTGTTGTATCCCCGGATATGCTTACAGAAGGCTGGGAAATGAGTTTGCCTGATCCCCTGTTTGGGTTTACCCGAATGCATCAGATCTATACTCAAGCAAAACCGGATTATACCGGGCGGGTCACGGTGCCAGTGCTGTGGGATAAAAAACACAATACCATTGTCAGTAATGAGTCTTCTGAAATTATCAGGATGTTTAATTCTGAATTTAATGAGCTTACCGGGAATCATGATGATTATTATCCGGAAAAGCTCAGGAATGATATTGAACACTGGAATAATATTGTTTATGAGAACATTAATAATGGAGTTTATCGCTGTGGCTTTGCAACCAGTCAGAAGGCCTATGAGAAAGCATTTGAGGACTTGTTTTCAGCGCTGGATCAGGTAGATGCTCATCTTGCAAAAAACAGGTATCTTGCAGGTTTTGAAATCACCGAGGCTGATTGGCGACTGTTTACAACACTGGTTCGCTTCGATGCTGTTTATGTCGGTCATTTTAAGTGTAATAAAAAACGCATTGCAGACTATTCAAATCTTCAAGGGTATTTAAAAGAGCTTTACCAGGTTTCAGGCGTTAGAGAAACAACAGATTTTGATCACATAAAACGACACTATTATTACAGTCATACAGGGATTAATCCGACCCAAATAATTCCGAAAGGTCCTGACCTGGACTTGAATAGCTCTCACCAGCGGGTGCTCTCTCTGAATGATTGAAACAATAGTGCTCTATTTTCACAGCTACTATGGGAACACCACTCATAATAGTTAACTGTCATGCCCGCTTCTGTTATTTCCAGCTCTACCAAAAGCATCGTTTT
>NZ_LUKQ02000123.1 GCF_001647025.1 Endozoicomonas atrinae | reverse complement strand
GAAAATCAACATCATTAAAACCTTCGGGTAGCTGTGGTCGACGAGACATCTGTTCTAGATAATGCATGGTAATGATGCCTAAGCATAGTTGGCGGCAGCTTAAGGATTTAGAAAATGCGATTGGTATAAGATATTTGAGAGCAAGAGACTTCAGTTTCGGTTCACTGCCCGATACACTGAAAAACCATCCTTGACCAGCAGCGTATCACAGCGGCCAAAAGCCTTCTGAATGATTGGCGGATAACGCAGGAAACTATTGGCAACAATGCGAAGTTCCCCACCCGGACGAAGCATCTTACGTGACTGGGCAAGAAACTGCTCTGTCACTTCATAGTGAGTTTTCACCCCTTGGTGAAACGGTGGGTTGGAGATAATCAGGTCAAACTGCCCTGTCACTTCTGATAGGCCATCGCTGGGAAGTACCGTAAAAGACTTGCTCCCTGTCGCGTTCATGGTTTTATTACTGCTGGCCAGCGCCAGAGCATCGCAATCCACAAGGGTAAAATCATACTCACCCGGCAGGGTATTGATATAGGCAGAGATCACCCCAGCGCCACAGCCAAAATCCAGCACCTTGCCTGAAGGCACTGCATTCAGTGTTTCCAGCAGAACCTGAGTCCCCTTATCCAGACGACCATGACTGAATACACCAGGCAAAGAAGTTATGTCCATATTGGCCGAGCCAGCAGTGACAGAAAATATCTCAAACCATGGCTCAAGGGTAAAGCTTTCCGGCTTTTTCAACGGTTCTGAAGCTTCCAGCAATACACAGTGGCGGGCATTATCCACACTTTTCACGACACCAAAGCTTTCCTTCAACCGCTTTTTCCAGGATTTTATGCCTTCATCGTTTTCCCCCACCAGCCAAACGGGGGCATTTTCTGGCAAAAAGCTCAATACCATCTCCAGCCAGAAGTCCATCAATGGCTTACTTTTCTGGAGAAAAATCAGAACTCCATCGACAGGACGGGAAAACTCAGCGGGCAGTATAGGCGCAAAGGTCAGAGAAAATCGCTCCGCCATACGGCTTTCTATCGGAAGTAAGCGCCGATAGGCACTGAAATCCCGAGTCAGGGCTGTAATATAGCCAACCCCATCACCCAGCAGATAAGGCGTCAGATCATCAGCAGGCAACCCAACCACAACAAGGTGCTCAAGTTCAAAATATTCCTGATTACGTATGACCAGTTGGGCGGGATTGGATAACGGAAGGAAAGTCATAGGTCTCAACGTTGGTAACGGGTGTACTTAAAGCAGGCACTTATACATTAATAGCTTTACCCTTTCCATGAAAGCCTGCATGGAAATACGGATTTACAAGGCAGACCTGCAAGCATAGCATTCGCCGCCAGTTACGACCCGTATGGAGTTTTCTGATGACCGAACCACAGGGTGATCTGGTTCTGCGCACACTGGCGATGCCTGCCGACACCAACCCGAATGGCGATATTTTCGGGGGCTGGATCATGTCCCAGATGGACATAGCCGGTGGCCTGGCTGCCAAAAACCGATGCAACAGCCGGGTTTCTACCGTTGCCGTTGAATCCATGAGCTTTATCCATCCGGTTAAGGTAGGTGACGTGGTTTGCTGTTATGCTGATATCATTCGTGTTGGCAACACCTCCATGCGCATTAAACTCGAGGTGTGGATCCTGTCCCACCCGTTCAAATCAGAAGAACGTCACAAGGTTACCGAAGGCTTCTTCACCTACGTTGCCATAGACGACAACGGAAATCCTATTTCTGTAGACAGAAGCTGATAACTGGACTCCTCCCATGAAACAGAAAACCATTCTCGTCGGAATTGCCGGCGCTTCCGCATCCGGCAAAAGCCTGCTGGCAGAAACCCTGGTTGAAGAGCTCCAGTCAGAGCACCTGTGTGTGATTTCAGAAGATTCCTACTACAAAGACCAGACGCATCTGAGCATGGATGAGCGGGTTAGGACCAATTATGATCACCCGGAGTCCATGGATCATGACCTGATGCTGGAGCAGATGATCAAGCTGAAAAATGGCCAGGAAATAGACGTCCCACTTTACGACTATACCCAGCACAATCGTCGAACTGATACCCGCAAAGTAAACCCTGCCCGCGTCGTGATCTATGAGGGAATTCTGCTCTTTACCAACCCCGAAATCCGGGAAGCCTTTGACCTGCGCTTCTTTATGGATACGCCACTGGATATCTGCCTGATCCGTCGTATGAAGCGAGACATTCTCAGTCGTGGCCGGGATGTTGATTCTGTCATCAAGCAATACCTGGAAACGGTTCGCCCAATGTACATGCAGTTCATTGAACCTGCACGCCAGCACGCTGACCTGATCATTCCCCATGGCGGAAAAAACAGGATTGCCATTGATCTGATCAAAACCCAGATCCGTAATTTGATTGACTGACCCTGACAGCCTGTTCATCTTTATAGCAATACACTGTGATGGACAGGCTCTGTCAACATTCCAAAAGTTGCCTTTCCCTTTACCCCTTTTATTTCAAAACGCGCCTAGGTATACTTCAGCCGTATAAGCGTCAAATACGCCCATTTTTTTCGTCCTTAAAAAAGATGTTGGGTCCGGCGCAATCTTCGCGTATCCGAAGATGGGTCTCCCCTGTTCATCCAGGCTGTCCGGCCGCTTGTACATCAAACTTCCCCAAACCAAAGTAGATGTAAGTGTTTTCTGCTGCATTGATCCCCGGATCACCATGCCCAGAGCACTGCGAGATGACTATGCGTGTAGAAGCTGATATCAAGCTGGGTTTCAAAGACGTTTTGTTCCGCCCAAAGCGTTCCACCCTGAAAAGCCGTTCACAGGTAAGCCTGGAGCGCACCTTCCGATTTGTTCACACTGACCAGGAATGGACCGGTGTGCCAGTCATTGCTGCCAACATGGACACCGTCGGCACTTTCGCCATGGCTCTCGCCCTGGCTGAACACAAAATGCTGACTGCCGTTCACAAGCATTACACCGTTGAAGAGTGGAAATCCTTCCTCGACAACGCGCCCGAAGGCATTGAAAACCACATCATGGTCAGCAGCGGTACTTCCGACAACGATTTCGACAAGATGTCTGAAATCCTGTCCCAAAACGAGAAGCTTCGTTTTATCTGTATCGACGTAGCCAACGGTTACTCTGAGCATTTTGTTGAGTACGTGTCCCGTGTTCGCCAGCGCCACCCAAACAAAGTGATCATTGCGGGTAACGTGGTTACCGGAGAAATGGTCGAAGAGCTGATCCTGAAAGGTGCAGACATTGTTAAAGTGGGTATCGGCCCTGGCTCTGTCTGCACAACCCGCGTTAAAACCGGTGTTGGCTACCCTCAGCTGTCCGCTGTTATTGAATGCGCCGATGCCGCCCACGGTGTTGGTGGTCAGGTAATTTCTGACGGTGGCTGTACCTGTGCGGGTGACGTTTCCAAAGCATTTGGCGGTGGCGCTGATTTCGTCATGATCGGCGGCATGTTTGCCGGTCACGACGAGTCTGGCGGTGAAATGGTCGAAGAAGACGGCAAACAGTTCCGCCTGTTCTACGGTATGAGCTCTACAACCGCCATGGACCAGCACGCTGGCGGTGTTGCCAACTACCGTGCCTCTGAAGGTAAGACCGTAAAAGTACCTTACCGTGGCCCAATCGTTGAAACCGTTCAGGACATCCTGGGTGGCGTACGCTCAACCTGCACCTACGTGGGCGCGGCTCAACTGAAAGAACTGTCCAAGCGAACCACATTTATTCGGGTTCAGGAACAGGAAAACCGTATTTTCAACTAATGCATCTTGAACCACAAAGCTTACAAAAACCACAAAGAGAAACCTTTTCCTTTGTGAGCTTTGTGCTCTTTGTGGTTCAAAAAATCAATAAGCCGCTGATATTCCCCGCTGATCAAACTCCGCCTTGATCGCATCCAACTGTTCAGTTGACGGTGGTCGCACCGTTTCCAGCTCGTAGCTCTCCTTGAAGGCATCCCACTTGTGAACGCCCAAACTGTGGTATGGCAGGATCTCCACCTTTTCAACACAATCCATCTTCTCCACCATATCCGCCAGCATGGCAGCATACAGAGGATCGACGGTATACCCTTCCACCACTACATAGCGGATCCAGGTTGGCTTTTTCAGCTCCTGCAGATACATGGCAAAATTACGGGTGTACTTGCTGGTGACATACGTCAGCTTCTGATGCATCTCTTCGTCCATATGCTTGATATCCAGAAGCACAAGGTCAGTGTATGACAGCAGACGCTCAATATCCGGAGTGATATGCTTGGTAAATCCGTTCGTATCCAGGCAAGTATGAATGCCGTGTTCTTTAAGGGCCTTGAAAAGGTCTGCAACAAATTCCGCTTGAAGCAATGGCTCGCCACCCGTCACCGTAACACCACCGGTCAGGAAGTTCTTCACTTTGAGGATTTTCTCCAGAACCTCTTCATGACTGAGTACCTCACCACCATCACGCAGGTCCCAGGTATCCCGGTTGTGGCAGTAACGACAGCGCATATGGCAGCCCTGCATAAACACAACAAAACGGATACCCGGCCCGTCTACCGTTCCAAATGAGTCCATGGAATGGACACGACCAAGGGACATGGCGACTCTCCTATTAACCCAAAAGAGCTGCTGTAAAAGGCATTCCCTTTCCCAGCAACCCTGAATGCCATGAGCAAAAAAAGGCCAGCAAAGCTGGCCTTTTAGATATGAATACTAGTGCTTACAGTTACAGCGAGCCAGTAAAGGTACGGGTGATAACGTCACGCTGCTGCTCTGGCGTCAGAGAGTTGAAGCGCACCGCATAACCGGAAACACGGATGGTCAGAGAAGGATACTTCTCAGGGTTCTCCATGGCATCTTCCAGCATCTCACGGTTCATGACGTTTACGTTCAGGTGCTGACCACCCTCGTGACCTTTCTCATGATGGAAGTAACCATCCATCAGACCCACCAGGTTCTTGCGACGACCTTCTTCATCCTTACCCAGCGCCTTTGGCACAATAGAGAAGGTGTAAGAGATACCATCCTTCGCATAGGCAAACGGCAGCTTGGCAACAGAGCTCAAAGAAGCAACCGCACCACTGGTGTCACGACCGTGCATTGGGTTCGCACCCGGGCCAAATGGCTGACCTGCACGACGACCGTCTGGGGTAGTACCGGTCTTCTTACCGTACACCACGTTAGAGGTAATGGTCAGAACGGACTGGGTCGGAATCGCATCACGGTACATTTTGTGAGAAGCCACTTTCTTCATGAAAGTTTCTACCAGCTCACAGGCAATCGTGTCCACGCGCTCTTCGTTGTTACCAAACTTCGGAAAATCACCTTCGATCTCGAAGTCAATGGCAATACCATCTTCGTCACGAACCGGCTTAACCTTCGCATACTTGATAGCAGACAGTGAGTCAGCAGCAACAGACAGACCCGCAATACCACAAGCCATGGTACGAATGACATCACGGTCATGAAGTGCCAGCTGGGCAGCTTCATAAGAGTATTTGTCGTGCATATAGTGAATGCAGTTCAGCGCAGTGACATACTGAGTAGCCAGCCAGTCCATCAGCTTGTCAAAGCTTGCATAAACTTCATCGTAATCCAGATACTCAGAAGTGATCTTGTCAGCCTTTGGACCGATCTGAATTTTCAGCTTCTCATCAATACCACCGTTGATGGCGTACAGCAGCGTTTTACCCAGGTTGGCACGAGCACCAAAGAACTGCATCTGCTTACCTACAATCATTGGCGATACGCAGCAGGCAATCGCGTAATCATCGCTGTCCATATCCGGACGCATCAGATCATCGTTTTCGTACTGAATGGAGCTGGTATCAATAGAAACCTTGGCACAGTACTCTTTGAAGCCCATTGGCAACTGCTCAGACCACAGAACCGTGATGTTTGGCTCTGGAGATGGCCCCATGGTGTACATGGTATTCAGGAAACGGAATGCGTTCTTCGTAACCAGAGTACGACCATCAAGACCCATACCACCGATAGACTCAGTCGCCCAGATTGGATCGCCAGAGAACAACTGATCGTATTCAGGTGTACGCAGGAAGCGAACCATACGCAATTTCATGACGAAGTGGTCGATCATTTCCTGGGCATCAGTTTCAGTGATCTTACCTGCTTCGAGATCGCGCTGGATGTAAACATCCAGGAAGGTAGCAGTACGACCCAGCGACATGGCTGCACCATTCTGGGACTTAACCGCAGCCAGATAACCGAAGTAGGTCCACTGAACAGCTTCACGGGCGGAGGTAGCAGGACCACTGACATCGCAACCGTATTTGGCCGCCATCTCTTTGATCTGCATCAGAGCCTTGATCTGCTCCATGATCTCTTCACGCAGCTGAATGGTGCGGTCAAGATTTTCACCAGACTCCAGAACAGCGTCCAGAGACTTATGCTGGGCTTTCTTATCAACAACCAGACGATCAATACCGTATAACGCGATACGACGATAGTCACCAATGATACGGCCACGACCATAAGCGTCTGGAAGACCAGTGATTACACCAGACTTTCGGCAATTACGAATGTCTGCAGTATAGACATCAAAAACACCCGCATTATGGGTCTTACGATAGTCTGTGAAGATTTTATTGACGGTATCATCAAGCTTACGGCCATAAACTTCGCAGGAAGTTTCAACCATACGGATGCCACCATTAGCGATGATGGCTCGCTTCAGCGGCTTCTCGGTCTGCAGACCTACGATGGTCTCCAGATCTTTGTTGATATAGCCAGCATCGTGAGAAGTAATGGTGGATGGCAGGTCAGTATCAAAATCAAGAGGCGCGTGGGTGCGGTTCTCTTCCTTGATACCTTCCATAACATCAGCCCACAGACGGTCTGTAGCTTCAGTAGAACCGGCCAGGAAAGAGCTGTCACCCTCGTAAGGGGTATAGTTTTTCTGGATAAAGTCACGAACATTGATGCTTTCTGACCAGTCGCCGGAAGTGAATCCTTCCCATGCTGCTGGCAGTTCGCTGGTGGTTACAGTCATACTAAGAGGCTCCTGATAAGTTGGAGAATTCTTTGGGAATGCTGCTCCCGGGTCAGTCAGACTGCATATGGATATAGCGGTGACACCAACTTGATCTGCATCAATGTAAGAAAATCATTGTCGGCGTATTGTTTGCCTATCTCGAGGGGACGAAGACATGGTGATGCTACATCATCACAAAAGCCTTTCGCCCTATATGGTCATACCGCACGTGTAAAGCTGGCCAACCCGGTGAATAAGAAATAATTGCAGTCAAAGTATCGTATGTACGGCAATTCCACTATCAGTGCTAATACCTATTCATCATAAAAAACGAAAAACAAACTTCAACAAGAATTAACAAAAAAGAATAGCCTCTTAATTTTATTAATTTTCCATCGATTAGCAAAAAATAGTTATTACCAATAGTCCAACATTCAAAAAAATTATGAAATCAATCAACGATCTATTTTTATGAATGCTATTCTTTGTTTCTGTTAATTCTATTTCAATTTCGTTTTTCAAAACAATTAACGACACCCACATTATATTGTTGACATTTGCTGTCGTTTATTAAGAGAGTTTTAAGTAGTGTTACCTATTCATACCGAAAATGGGTTTGTCTAACATCGTCAACCAAATAAAGACATTTATCCATTTCTGGGAGAGGATGAACAGGAGGTAGTTATGAGCAAATATATTTACACAACCATTTACGAACAATTCACAGGTTTGAAGCCACCCGAACCAAAAGATCACAAACCACGTCGCCGTAGAGGTTATGGTCACCCTTATCGCATGCGACTGAATATGCAGGAAGGCTCTGTCCAGAACAGCGAGTTGCTTTCTGACCGAGACTCAGAAAGAGACCTGTATGAACAGGCTCCGGTTTCTGTTTTTCAGCCATCAGTCACAAAGCAGCCTGTGCGCAGATTTTCGTCCGGTGGTCAGAGCTATCGCAGTGGTAACAACAATAGTTCCATGAGTGGCACTATGAACTGCAGGCCCGCTTCGCCTGAAGATCGCCATAGCAACACTGAACCTAAGGTAACCTACAAGAAGCGCCGCCAATACGGGCCTTCCAGCTTTGGTATTGGCTCAATGAGCAGAGATGGAAACGACGATTATTGAATCCCCGTTTTTTATTGATTGTTTTTGAATACTGACACTACCAGCCGGGCTTATCCAGCCGAGCTCATTCATCACTTTCCCAGATTGCTCTTGCCAAAGGCCCTCATATCAGGGCCTTTGTGCATTCTTTGAAAGTGTAGAATCAAAGCGTTCTTTGCTGTAGATAACTGTCATAATCCGGGATCTGCCGACTATGAGACTGCCCAAGTAAGTCTGACGAGAATATGTAATCCGCAGAGCTCTGGTTACAGGCCACCGGGATATTCCATACCGCAGCAATTCGTAACAACGCCTTCACATCAGGATCATGCGGCATTGGCTCAAACGGATCCCAGAAAAATACCAGCAGGTCCAGTTTACATTCAGAAATTAAGGCACCAATCTGCTGATCACCACCCAACGGACCACTGATAAATTTCGTGACCGGCATGGACAGCTCTTTTTCAAGAAGACTTCCTGTAGTCCCTGTAGCAAACAAATTATGACCCAGCAGCTTTTCTTTATGGCGCAGACTCCACTGCACTAACTCCCCTTTCTTATTATCGTGAGCTACCAGGGCAATGCTCTTTTTAGATGAAACATTGTATGCTTTATAAATCATGAAGTACTTCTACTCTTTTTTCAGCAAAAAATAATATAAAAACTGGTTTAAATGAATAAAACACCCATACGACTTTTTAAACATTAAAACAGCTAATTTCTGAATAATTTTATTCTCGCTGAAAAACAAGTAAGGCTACAACAAAAAAAATGCTGCTGCCTGTGGAAAAGCAACAGCATTGGTCAAGGTCAATTAATATTTCAATTCACCTAGGGCGTTCAAGACAGATACTTAATCATGACACCAGCCGCAACTGCAGAGCCAATAACACCTGCTACATTCGGACCCATAGCGTGCATCAGCAGGAAGTTCTGTGGGTTGGCCTCAAGCCCCATTTTATTGGAAACCCTGGCAGCCATAGGCACCGCTGATACTCCAGCTGAGCCAATCAACGGATTAACTTTGGTAGACGACATCCGATTCATCAGTTTTGCCATCAGGACACCACTGGCGGTACCAATGCAGAATGCCACAATCCCCAACCCCAGAATTCCCAGGGTTTCCATCTGAAGAAACTTGTCAGCACTCAGCTTTGAACCAACAGACAGTCCAAGGAAAATGGTCGTGATGTTAATCAGTGCATTTTGAGCCGTATCCGAAAGGCGCTCAACCACACCACACTCTTTCATCAGGTTGCCAAAACAGAACATCCCCAGCAGTGGGGCCGCATCGGGCAACAACAGGGCAACCAGCACCAACAACAAGATTGGGAAAACGATTTTTTCCGTCTTGCTCACTGACCGGAGCTGCGTCATCACAATCTTGCGCTCTTCAACTGTCGTCAGCGCCTTCATGATCGGCGGCTGAATCAGTGGAACCAGCGCCATATAAGAGTAAGCAGCAACCGCGATAGCGCCCAGAAGGTGGGGGGCCAGCACACTGGAAACATAAATAGCTGTTGGGCCATCCGCACCACCAATAATACCGATAGCAGCGGCATCAGCCAGACTGAAATTCATAATCCCCATGGAGCTCAATACAATAGCGCCAAATACTGTGGCAAAAATACCAAACTGAGCGGCAGCGCCAAGGAACAGGGTTTTCGGATTCGCCAGCAGCGGACCAAAGTCCGTCATGGCACCCACCCCCATAAAGATCACCAGTGGAGCAACACCACTACCAATGGCCACACTGTAAAACTGATAAAGGACACCGTTCGAGTATCCTGCATCGGCAATAATGTTACCTACGACGGTCCGGGTTGCTGCATTTGCCTCATTGTATAAAACATACAGCTCATCCGGAGCAGCAGAAGCACTGCCCAGCGCTTCGGCTACCGCCTGCATCACCACAGGGTTGGCCATATGAAGTGCCTGCTCAATGGCTGAAAATGCCAGACCTGCCTGGGGAATATTGGCCAGAATCCCGCCAAAACCAATCGGTACCAGCAGTAAAGGCTCGAATTGCTTCCGGATGGCCAGATACAACAACCCAAAGCCAACCAGAATCATGACGAACTCTCCGGCGGTGAGGTTGTATAACCCGGAACCCTCCCAGAGCGTTAATAGCTTTTCCATGGCATTCTTTCTCTACAAGACTTTCTCTTTATAAGAGCTCTTGATAAGGAGCCTCTATTAAAGAGGCTTCCTTAACGCTTTTTTATTAAGCCAGGGCAAGCAGGGTATCACCCACCGCTACACTGTCACCTTCACGTACATCAACCGACGTCACCTGTCCGGAACGTGGGGCACGAACTTCCGTTTCCATTTTCATGGCTTCGAGGATAAGCAGAACATCACCTTCCTGTATATTCTGACCCGGTGTCACATTCACCTTCCAGATATTACCAGCCAGTGGTGCGGGCATTGGCTCACCAGCAGACGCTGATACACTGGCAGTTTCCGGTTGAGCAGCCGGGGCTGAAACAGGAGCCAGCTGAGTAACATCACCACCTTCTGAAACCTGAACGGTATAGGCATTGCCATTCACTCGAACGGTATAAACAGAGTTGTCCGTTGATGCTATCTGAGCAGGAGCAGACTTAACTTCCGGCTCAGTTCCAGGAGCGGGTTCGAAAGCATCGGGGTTACCGCGATTCTGCAGGAACTTGAGACCAACCTGCGGGAACAGGGCGTAGGTCAGAACATCATCCACAGGCAGCCCTGCCAGCTTGATGTCTTTCTCCTGTGCAAGTCCATTCAGTTCAGTAGTCAGTTTTTCAAACTCAGACTCAAGCAGGTCAGCTGGACGACAGGTGATTGCTTCCTTACCATCCAGAACTCTGTCCTGAAGGCTTTTATTGAAAGGTGCAGGCGCAGCACCATACTCACCTTTCAAAATCCCCTGAGTCTCTTTTGAGATGGTTTTATAACGCTCACCAGTCAATACATTGAGAACCGCCTGAGTACCAACAATCTGGGAAGTGGGCGTTACCAGTGGAATCATTCCCAGGTCTTCACGAACCCTGGGAATCTCCTGCAGCACTTCATCGAACTTATCACTGGCCCCCTGCTCTTTCAGCTGACTTTCCATATTGGTCAGCATGCCACCAGGTACCTGGGCAATAAGGATTCTTGAGTCAACACCACGCAGCTGACCTTCAAATTTCGCATACTTTTTCCGCACTACCCGGAAATAAGCAGCCACTTCTTCCAGCTTATGCAGATCAAGGCCCGTATCACGCTCAGTGCCCTGCAGTGCTGCAACGATTGCCTCAGTTGGAGAGTGTCCATAGGTCATGGACATGGAGGAGATGGCCGTATCGACCCGATCCACACCGGCTTCAACTGCCTTGAGCAAAGACATGGAAGAAAGGCCGGAGGTCGCATGACAATGCAGCTGAACTTCCAGATCGGTTTCTTTCTTAAGTCTGGAAACCAGCTCATACACGTCAGTCGGCGTAATAATGCCTGACATATCCTTAATACAGAGAGAGTCTGCCCCCAGATCCTCGACCTCCTTGGCCAGAGAGACCCAGCTATCCATCGTATGAACAGGACTGGTCGTATAAGAGATCGTACCCTGAGCATGGGCACCTTGCTTCTTTACAGCCTTCATGGCCTGCATCAGATTACGGGGATCATTCATGGCATCAAATACCCGGAACACATCCATACCATTGGCAACGGCACGCTCAACAAATTTATCAACGACATCGTCAGCATAGTGACGGTATCCCAGCAGATTCTGTCCCCTTAACAGCATCTGCTGACGGGTTTTGGGCATGGCTTTTTTCAGCTCACGCAGCCGCTCCCAGGGATCTTCGCCCAGAAAGCGGATACAAGCATCAAAGGTAGCGCCCCCCCAGGTTTCGAGAGACCAGTAACCGATCTGATCCAGTTGTTCTGCGATCGGCAACATATCTTCAATGCGAAGACGGGTAGCAAATAGTGACTGATGGGCATCCCTCAACACCACATCGGTAATACCCAGCGGCTTTTGTACGTCAGACATAACCCTTACTTATCCCCCGGTTATTGGCGTTTTTCTGCTTGAGCTTTTTTTGTTCTGTGCATCTTGATGGCTGCACTAATGGCAGCAACCAGTTCACCCTGATCATTGGATGAAGATGGCTGTCTATTCACTGGAATGCGATTGGATGCACCCGATGGTGCCGGTTCCTGGAAATATCGATCGATGATTTTTGACATCAGGCTGGTTACCAGCACCAATAGCGTCAGAAACAGGAAAACAAAGCCCATTCCAAAGAGCATCAGGCTGGAACCTTCTGAAATAAGGTCCGATGGATTCATCAAGTAAGTCCTTTGTTTTTTCAGGCTTGAAGGTCCGGTAAATCTCCCCAGGCAGTTTTGCCCTACCGGAACCATTCTTGATTATTATTCCCATGAACAGGCTCATGGCTCTTTTCGAGGAGGCTGTCCGAGAATTGCGCCTGTAGTGAGGATGACAGAAAATTGGGGATAAAAATTCAGCTTTGTGAGGTAAATAGTGGTTCTATTTGCTGAACAAAACTGAGTTTTTAGACCAATTTACTGCCACCGCAGCAAGGCAGCCTATTCTTGGACAGCCTCCTGGCTCATGGCTGTCTTATGCCTTCCCGTGGCCGCGTCAGTATTCTACTGAACAGTGTGTAATAAGCAATCAGTCATCCAGACTATGTTGTCATATAAGCTGAACCAGAAGCCCCAGACCACCTTCGACAGCATTGCGCATGTAATACCAATCGAACCTTCTAACTCCCTATTGCGCTGAAGATTTGTGACTTAATCCTGCGTTGACGATTGTCGCCTTGTCTTAAGCCGCAAATCTTAATACTTATAACTGGAGTTAAAAAACATGATTAGTATGAGCAAGGTTGCCTAAGACTTGGAAAAAGTTCACCGACGTAAATCAATGAAAACCGGCCAACCATAGAGATTGGCCTTGGGATGCTAGGGGGTGTTACCAACTGGCCATTCAACCAGTTGGTCATACAATCACTCAGGCAAGGCGAACGGCGCAGGACATGGTGGTTCCCTGTTCAAGGCGTTCAACACGGCATGAGTGCTTGTATGACCAACCCGAAGGGCCACCCATTATTTGCACCATACAGCGTTGCTCACTGCTCATGTGGAACAACCACACTACGCAGCTCGCGCCTTGTCTGGTGTAAATAATGGGTGGCTGGTTGTATGTCCAGTTGGTAACACCCCCTAGGCTGCTTTTGCCAGATCGGAGCAAACAATTTCCAAAATGGCATCGGCATCACGGAGAGAACGAATTCGCTCAAACAGGTTCTGCGCCTCCGGATACGCTTTACGCAGATAATTGAGCCACTGCTTCAGTCGGGAAGGGTGGTATTGCCATTTCCCATTTTTGCGATCTCTGTCACTTAATTGCAGAATAAGCTGCAATACTGAATGCCAGCTCAACGGACTGACCGATTCCCGAATCATGGTGGTAATATTGGGAGTTACCAGAGAAGGTCGACCTATCATCAGGTCAGAACAGCCTGAAGCCTCCATACAACGCCTGGCATCTTCATGATTCCATATCTCCCCGTTGGCAATAACCGGAATCTCCAGGTTTTCGCGAATTTTACCAATATACTCCCAGTGAGCGGGGGGCCGGTAGCCTTCCGCCTTGGTACGGGCATGCACCGCCAGTTCAGAGGCTCCTGCCTGCTCAATCGCACGGGCATTTTCCAGAAACAGCGATTTGTCTTCATACCCCAGACGAATTTTGGCCGTCACCGGCAGCTCTGCAGGTACGGCATCCCTGACCGCTTTAACAATACTGAATAGCTGATCAGGCTCACGAAGCAGAATCGCACCGCCCCTGTTTTTGTTAACCGTTTTTGATGGACATCCGAAGTTAATATCCACTCCTGGAGAACCAAGCTTCACTGCACGCTGCGCATTTAGTGCCATATATTCCGGGTTACTGCCCAGTAACTGTAAACGAACCGGCGTTCCATTTGATGTTTTTGCCCCCTGCAACAGCTCCGGGCAGATTCGGTAAAAAACCCTGTTTGGTAACAGCGTATCGGTCACCCTGACAAACTCGGTAACACAGAGATCAAAGGTATTGATGCCGGTCAGCAGATCCCGCATATCGTGATCCATAACGCCTTCCATCGGCGCCAGTATCAACCGCATGGCATGCCTCTTGAGTGATAAAATATGAGGGGTAATTTTAGCGTTACCAGGCCTGTCGATGAAATAGACACTTTACCCAATAGCCAGCACTCACTATGCTTGCAGCTTTTTCTCCTGATACTGAATCTAGAAACAGAAAGCCGTGTCCGACCGTCAATCCCCCCTCTCAGAAAAGTTTCAAACCAGCACCGCTAACATTCAGTGGGAGAATGGCCTGCCAATTTCTACTCAGTTTAATGATGTCTATTTTTCCCGTGCCTCGGGCATTGCCGAAACCCGCCATGTTTTTCTGGAGCATAACCATCTCCCCCAGCGTTTTCGTGAGCTGACACCCGGAAGAACTTTTACTATTGGCGAAACCGGTTTTGGTACAGGTCTGAACTTTCTCTGTGCCTGGCAGCTCTTCCAGGAAAATGCGCCTGATAACAGCTCTCTGGTCTTTATCAGTACAGAGAAATACCCGCTCCAGCCGGATGACCTGCAAAAGGCACTCAGAGTGTTTGATGAGTTGACTCCTCTGGCCAACAGAATGATCAGTGCCTATCAACTGAGTGAAGAAAATATCGATCTGCAATTTTCAGACAGCGCTTCAGGCAAACACGTCAGTCTACACATATTGATTGGCGATGTGCTCGACACATTGCCTCATATCAATCAGAAAATTGATGCCTGGTTTCTTGACGGCTTTGCTCCGGCCAAAAACCCCGATATGTGGCAACCCAATTTGTTTCGGACGCTTAAAGCCAAAAGCCATGAAGAATCGACCTATGCCACCTTTACTGCTGCCAGGCTGGTTCGGGATGGACTGATGGAGGCTGGCTTCTCAGTAACCAAGCAACCGGGGTTTGGTCGTAAGCGGGATATGATTGCCGGCCGCTTCATTCCCGCATCCGGTTTACCTGTATCCAAACCCTGGTTCGCTCCTGCTGATCACAAAAATCCTGAAAAAACAGCCATTGTCGTGGGTGGAGG
Organism: Endozoicomonas atrinae; assembly: GCF_001647025.1. Classification (GTDB taxonomy): domain Bacteria; phylum Pseudomonadota; class Gammaproteobacteria; order Pseudomonadales; family Endozoicomonadaceae; genus Endozoicomonas; species Endozoicomonas atrinae. The sequence continues at coordinate 1,433 of NZ_LUKQ02000123.1, read as the reverse complement.
ACTGGCAGGCTGCAGCACTGCCTGGTCACTGGCTCGCCGGGGGTGGCAGGTTACTATTCTGGAACAACATCAAGCGCTGGCCAGTGAAGCGTCGGGCAATCCACAAGGCGTTCTCTACGCCAAACTTTCTGCAGACAATACCCCGCTCAGTCAGTTCATTCTCAAGGGTTATCAATTCACTCTCGATACGCTGAAAGCGCTTGAGGTGAAAGAGTGGCAGCAGTGCGGTGTTATTCAGTTAGCCATTAACGGCAAAACGGATCAACGATATCAGGCACTGGACAGCCAACACCCTGACTCACTTCTACAGTACCTGAAGGAAGAACAACTGTCGGATATAGCCGGACTGAGTATTAACTATCCGGGCCTCTACTTTCCTCAGGCAGGCTGGGTGCATCCACCAGCACTCTGCCGGGCTTTGGCGGATCACCCGAACATCCGGGTGATGACCAGCACGGCTGTAAATAGCATCGAACCACTTGAGCAGGGCTGGCTGATTAAAACCGGTGAAGACGAGTTGCGAAGTAAAACCGTTATCATTGCCCAGGGAACAGCCAGTCACCATTTGTCGCTTCTGGACTACCTGCCTCTTAAAGCCATCCGTGGCCAGATCACCCAGGTGAAGGCAACGCCTGAAAGCCAGAAGCTGGCTTCCTGCGTCTGTGGAGAAGGCTATATTGCCCCTGCTGTCGATGGCTTTCACACCATGGGGGCAACATTCAGTTTTAAAGACATGGGGACAGAAGTTCGAGATGCTGACCATCAGGAAAACCTGACCATGCAGGCGGAATTTTTCCCTGCTATGTACCAGGCACTCGGTGGAAATAATGCCCAAGTTACTGGAGGGCGAACCGGGTTTCGGTGCACAACGCCAGATTACCTACCCGTAGTGGGTCCCGTCGTTGATCTTCAGCACTTCATTGAAGCTTATGCACCTCTGAGAAAGAACAGCAAACTATCCATTGACGCCCCCCCAGAATACCTTGATGGACTGTACGTGACCGCTGGACATGGCTCCAGAGGCATGCTCTCCTGCCCAGTTTCCGGTGAGATACTGGCGAACATGATCACGGGTGAAACCGATAACACTACCGGTCTATCAATACCTGAAAAACTACTGGATGCCATTCATCCTTCCCGCTTCCTGATCAGGGACCTGATCAGAAATAAGATCTAGAGGTCTATCGGACTCAAGAATGCTGTCTATGCAAAAAAGCAGCCTAAGTAAAAATCGCAAAAAAACAGGTAGCAATACTCAAGGAGAAATCAGCAGCGGCTGTCTATCTTGATATGCATGAATTAGGTAATACCAATCGCATTTTCTAAATCCTTAAGCTGCCGCCAACTATGCTTAGGCATCATTACCATGCATTATCTAGAACAGATGTCTCGTCGACCACAGCTACCCGAAGGTTTTAATGATGTTGATTTTC
>NZ_LUKQ02000122.1 GCF_001647025.1 Endozoicomonas atrinae | reverse complement strand
GTCCTCTCGATTGGTCATGGCGCTGCTCCCTGCTTGATACCAACAGGAAAACAATCGGCCAGAAAAGGGTTAATCGGGAGGTCAAATTAAACTGGTGTTTTGAAGACTTATTACATCGGTGATGACATCCAAGATAAAACTTCAGCATATCCATCCATTTAGGGTCCAGCCGAACTACTTGAACGCGGTTATATTGAGTACTCCGCTTCTCGAAAACGGATACGTTAGCCCCTGACTGAAACTGAGTAAAAGCCAGTGTTAACCCTGTTGGCCCTGCGCCTTCAATGGCAACATTAATATGTGTTTGCGCTTGCTTATTCTGCATTATTAGCCAGTCCAGCTGAGCTAAATCTACTTGTGCTCCTCGTAGCTGCCCCACATCCAGCAGCTTTCGGAACATCTGATGATGTTGTGCGGAATGAGCTCTATTGGTCATACTTTGCGACAACACATCCAAATCCCAGCGACGACCTTGATTCAGCTGAACATCCAGCAATGTCGCACGGCCTTCTGCTATCAACTCCCGATAGGCTTTGCAACGAGCTTCGAGTTCTTTAAAGTCTCTGCTTTGATTCTGATGTTCCTCGGCCAGAGTACTCTGTAATGCCTCATAGTCCTTAAATTCATTTTTGACCCTATCCAGACCAAGGTTTCTCAACTCACCTGGCAATCGATCCATTCTCCGGCGTACAGCAGAAACATCTTCTTCCAGCTGCCTCTCTAACCGTTCCAACTGCCTGACACTTTTTTTACCCAGCAGCAGCCGACTATTTCGAATCAATGCCAGATCATCAGCGGTAACCAACTCTCGAGGATGACCATGAATGGACGGTTCCGCCGATGTGCCATTATTAAGAATCAGGTTGAATACAGTCTGCAAAGCCTGATCACGCTGAGAGCTACGATTACTCTGTATACGTCCCAAAAAGTGTTGATAGTCTTCAGGAGCCAGTACCTCCCGAAGGTTATGTAAAATGGAAAGGGTGATGGCATTTTTCAGGTCAGAAAACCCATCAGCTTGCCGAGTATTTTGAAAGTGTTTTTCCAGCTTGCGGATGGCTTTGTGAGCTTTATGACCTCTCGGCAACAACTCCGGTGACAGAACAGTCAGTTGATAATAGGCCTTCAATACCCCTCTGCTATCTTCCAAGCTCACTTTGGGTAGGCGCAGCAACAATTCTGGGAGCCCTTTTCTAAGGAGCCCTGCAGCCTCGCGAACAATTCTACGTTCTTCCGAGCCTCTCAGTATTGTGTCCTGATTACGAAGTATGGCTTTACGCTCAGATTTTTTAAGAAAAGGCAGCACCCCAGTTTTAACGTCGTATATAATCTGCTTTTTTATACTATTGGGAGCCTCATCGGTCTGGAGCAGTTCCCATACCTGACTACGGAATAGATCAGCCGCTTCACGCTTCTGTCTTCGCTGTTTCCTGCCTTCAGCCGTGAAGTGGTTTAACAAACGTTGAAGAAAAGAGGTTTGAGACGGAACTACCTCTACCTTTCGATGCCAGACAGCGCCCTGATCGCGATCTTTAGCGTGCTTCAATTCCAGGAAAATATTCAGTTCTGCTCTCTTATGATTCCGGTGAATTGCTTCAAGTTCCAAAAGAGTGTTATTCACATAAGCATATTGGTTATTATTAAATAACCCTGCAGATCTGCCTGAATCCATTCCATTATTCCTTGTATCTCAAAGCCTGTCGGGCCTGATCTTAACTAATCTCAGCTATATCGGCTTTTCCTGACACAATTAGAGTAACGGGGTTTGTCACATGTAGAGAAGCTTACTTCTATACACTCGAAGATTGTCACAACTAAATTATTAGTTAACCCATTAACAGTTTTTTTGATGCTCAATCCGACAAAGCAGGAAACTGACTATCCAAATCCGACTGCTCACACAAGTAACACAAGTATTAGTGAATGTTTTACTGCTTCGATGGCCTTATAATGAGAAAGGTTTGACGTTATTCCTATTTCCAGGCTCTGGTCAAATGCATCCTTACTTGATTAACAATGATGACAGAGAGCACATTTTCAAGGCACAAACCTCCATAAGTCAGGACCTGACTCCACCAGGAACCCAACAAAAAAAGCTGACATTACAATTCTGTTACATCAGCCCGGTCTGAAAGGAATCAGTTGATTAATCCTGGGTTAAATCCCGACCTCGCTGGGCAACCCCTGGGTAATCGTCTTCAGGCAAAAACGCCGAGAGCGCAATCAGCTTTTCCCCCAGCGCTTCTTCCGACTCAGCCACCACATTGATGTGACCCATTTTGCGACCAGGCCGCTGGGTTTTGCCATACCAATGACTGGTGACATTGGAAACCATCAATACATCAGAGGGAATAACTGACTGACCAAGAACGTTGATCATGGCACTGGGCCCTATTGCTTCGGTGGTACCAAGGGGCAGACCGGCCACCGCCCTGAGATGGTTTTCGAACTGACTGCAAAGAGTTCCCTGCTGGGTCCAATGCCCAGAGTTATGGACCCGAGGCGCTATCTCATTCACCATCAGCTTGCCATCGACATCAAAAAACTCGATGGCCAGAACCCCGACATAATCCATCTCCGAAGCCAGTTTGCTGAAGGCATCCACCGCCTGACGATGAATATCGGTAGAAACAGCCCTGGCCACCGACAGTGTCAGTACCCCGTTGGTATGCTCATTCTCAGTAACCGGATAGATGGCCATATTGCCAGACTTGTCACGGGCACCAATAACGGAAACTTCTCGGCGAAAGGGAATCATTTGCTCAGCAATGATGGAGTGGGGTGCATCAGCACTGCCAGCTGCCAGAAATGCTGACATTTCCGACCAGATCTGATCCACATTACTGTCCACCTTGATTCGCCACTGTCCCTTGCCATCATAACCGGCCTGGCAGGTTTTAATGACCAGTGGAAGGCCAAGGTTCTCAATAGCGGTTTCCAGATGTGCACGTTCAGTAATCAGCTGATAAGGGGCACAGGGGACACCGGTTTTATCCAGCAGTGCTTTTTCAATGCTTCGGTCCCCCCCTGCTTTTATGGCCTGTTTTCCAGGGTAGAACTTTCCTGATGATGAGCACAAGGTCAGCACATCATCCGGAATATGCTCAAACTCTGCAGTAATAGCATCACATTCAGCAATAGCCTCCGGGAGGCTCTGATCAACGATATGCAGTGTCAAGGGATGCATCAGCTTTTCGGAGCCAACATCATAAGAGATGATATTGATATTCAGCGGTGCCCCCGCAAGGCTCATCATTCGCGCAAGCTGGCCGGCACCTAACACTAAAATATTCATACTGATCTCGTATTACTCAGCAGGGTCTGGGTTGGCTAATACCGTTTCGGTTTGCTCTTTTCTGAACTCATCAATTTTGGCCTGCAGCTCAGGCTGTTGGCAGCCAAGGATCTGGGCAGCCAACAGGCCAGCATTAGCGGCTCCGGCCTCCCCAATAGCCAGAGTTCCAACGGCTACCCCTTTCGGCATTTGACATATAGACAGCAGGGAATCAATACCGTTCAGCGCTTTGGACTTAACAGGCACTCCCAGAACAGGAAGGCTGGTAAATGCGGCAGCCATCCCGGGCAGGTGAGCAGCGCCCCCTGCTCCGGCAATAATCACTTTGAATCCCCGGGCAGCTGCCTGGGAGGCATAGTCTGCCAGCAATTGTGGAGTGCGGTGGGCAGAAACAACCTTTGTTTCGTAGTCGATGCCAAATCTTTCGAGCATTTCAGCTGCATGCTGCATCGTCGGCCAGTCAGACTTGGACCCCATGATAATAGCAACGGTCATAACCACTCCTTTATTCTGAGCGGGCAATAATAGCACATATAACCGGTTTGACTTCAGGGAAAAGCAGGGTTAAACGCCGTCAGTATCTACGAATCACAACGCCTGAGCCATTGCCAGATTAACCGACCGGCAAATGGCTCATCATGAACACTGGTTGATCAGACCTATTGAGTCCCTTTTACCAGCGGGATCCCGTTGGTACCCACTGGAATATACACCGTGGTGTGATTAGGAGACTCAGCCATCTTGAGCTGGGCATTGATGGCTTCATGTTGAAGGTAGTTTGACGTTAACGTTGCGTTGATAATTCTCTGAGCCTCAGCAATACCCTTAGCCTCTTCGACCCGTATCTCTGCATCTTTCCGGGCAATATCTTTCTGGGTTTCTTTCTCAGAGAGCAGTTGCTGAGCAGCGAGCTTTTTCTCAACCGCATTGGCAACGATTTCCGGGTAATTGATATTGCCAACAACAATGTTGGCTATATTGAAAGGCGTTACTGAAAGATAGCCACGCAACTTCTCGGTCACTTCCAGCGCAATATTTTCACGATTGGTTTTCAAATCACCGCTATCGTATTTCTGCACCGCATCGCGAACGAAGGTTCGGAATGTTTCCCGCACATAACGTGCATACCACTTCTCCCCCCCATAATTCTCCACCACATCACGAACAGTACCCGGTTTGATGGCAATAACGGCGTGAAAATCAAACGTAATATTCAGGTCATCATTGGCCAGTATTTTAAAATGTTCGGTATAAGTGTTGGGTCTCATATCAATATTAATGACCTGATTACGCCAGAGAGAAACACCATAGTTACCCGGCCCGGTCAGGGTTGCCCGATAGCCTCCAGCCCCAAACACCCTCGGCTTTTCGTAGACATAGCCCTCGTGGCCTGCAGGCGTATTAGGGTTGGTACATGCTGTGAGCGATAAAACAGAAAGAATCCCTACAACGAGAAGCCCAGTCATACTTCCCAACAGAGAAGACTTCTTTTGAAGCATCATTACATCCTTAGATTCTATTTTAATTATCAGGTCAGCAAAAAGACTGCCCACTGAATCAGGTCGGGCATCAGCACGGAGCCATTTACTCTTCGCTTCTTTTCGTGATGAAAAATCCTAAAAGGATTCCACCGATAAGTAAACCAAGCCCCAACCATAAGCTCATGGGAAGTTCAGTTTCAACATTCCGCCGTATTTCCAGATGAGCACTGCTGACCTCGGCCTGCCGATTCGTCAGCTGAGCCTCCCAATGATAGGTTGACTTCTTAGGTACAGAAAAAACATCGATAGAATGGATACGTCGTTGGGTACGGGATAATTCATTGGCAGGAATATCCTTACTTTCACGACGCAGGGTGAGCGCACCGCTTTGCGAAAGCACCTCATTATTTTGGTCATCCCTGATGTCAACTGTGTAACTGTAGAACCTGACAGCTTCACTTTTCGTACGGCTGATAAATTCTGTATTCAATATTACCCGAACAGGGCTCATATCCGGTGTGAGTTCAACAGAACCCTCGCTCTCACCAATTTTATCCAGGGGAATAGTTTGAGCTACCTCACCCGACTGGATGTACATTGACCCACTGTACACAATCAAAACCAGCCCGATGACCATTATTAGAATTGTTATCCATTTCATAGTGCTGACATTCCCTGTTGTTATACGTTACAGCAATACAGCTCCATTAATAACTCACTATAACAGTTACGTATAAAAAGTAATCAACAGAATTAATTACTCAGTGTTTCAACAATACTGGTATTCATCCATGCTGCCGGAGCAAAGGATTTGGCCAGACTGCTGAGGCTTAATTAAAGCCTTACTAACCTTTACAGATATCATTCTGGGATAGGACAGAAAATAAGAGATGACCATGAGCAACCATCTTCTCAGCCTGATCTCACTGTTGACCATCGTCTGGCTTGCTGGATGTCAGCCCTCCCACAGAATCCATGAAGATAATGTTCCGGCGCTACTGCAAAAAAAAGCTTTCGATTCCAACCTCGCCTATGAACTGGTTGAATCCTTAACCGTTGAGGTAGGCCCAAGGCTCGCGGGCAGTGAGAAGGATCCCATTGCTGTAGAGTGGGCCATCAAAAAGTTAACTTCCCTGAATTTTGACCGTGTATACAAAGAACCTGTACAGGTACCTGTATGGGAACGAGGTGAAGCCAAAGCGTCAATAACATTCCCTTACTCACAGCCTTTGGTGATTACCGCGTTAGGAGGCAGTGTTGGCACCCCTTCTGCAGGTATTACAGCCCACATTGTTCGATTTGACTCGCTGGCATCGCTGGAGAAAGCATCAACCGCAGAGGTGTCAGGTAAAATTGTATTTATTGACCAGCTGACTGAACGCCACAAAACCAGCAAAGGGTATGTGAAAAGTGCCGCCGCCCGTTTGCATGGGGCATCTGTTGCCGCTCAAAAAGGAGCACTTGCAGTTATCAATCGCACCGTTGGTACCAGCCAGAACCGGATTGCCCAGACAGGAATGGTCCAATACCAGGATGGAATCGATAAAATTCCAGCCGTGGCAATCTCCGCACCAGATGCAGAGCTGATCAACGCCATGCTCAGGCGAGGCCATGATGTGGAGATAAAACTTCAACTTTCTTCAAAATCCAGGGGGTTCACCACATCGTTCAATGTCATTGCCGAAGTAACCGGTTCAAGCAAACCTGAAGAACTGGTGTTGATCAGTGCGCATCTGGATTCCTGGGATGAAGGTACGGGAGCCAGCGACGATGGAGCCGGTGTCGCCATTGTCACTGCGGCTGCAAAGCTAATTCAGGATCTGCCGGCCAAACCTGCACGCACTGTCAGGGTGGTGCTCTTCGCAGCGGAAGAGGTGGGATATTTTGGCGCCAGGGCCTATGCTAAAGACCATCAGGAAGAGCTTGATAAACACTATATCGCAGCCGAATCCGACTTTGGTGCCGCTCCTGTTTACCAAATTGATTTTGGAATTAATAACTCTCATTTTGCAGAAATTATTCAACTGGTTCAGCCGATGACAGCCAATGGTGTTGCCATGGGTAATAACAGCTCTACTGGAGGACCCGACGTATCGTTCCTTCATACCAAAGGGGTGCCGGTTGCCTCATTAAGACAGGATGGGACTGATTACTTTGACTACCACCATTCGCCAAATGATACATTAGATAAAATTGACCCGGTGGCACTGCAGCAGAATGTGACAGCCTACGCTCAGTTTGCTTATTTAATGGCACAATCAAAATTTACGTTGCGCCCAATTTCTAATGATTAATCAAACTGATTTAAAAAACACATGACCAATGAACTAGAGGTTTCACTTATGCTTTGCACAGATTTTATCGTAATGAAGAGTCTTTAAAGAGCATCTGCCAAATTACATAACATGAGAATTTCTTTTTGTTAATCATCAATGAATTCAACACAAACAATAAAACAATTATCAAAAGTATTTAAAATCAATATATTCCCTTAAAAATCAAATAATTATATTGCCATCGCAAAATAATAGCACTAAAGTATAATTTTATTCCCATAAATTATTTCATACATTGGCAAAAATTGGTCTGAATAGGAGTACAGGCTATGTTTGGTCGATCTGATGGAATAAGGCATGCACCGGCTCAGCCTCAACGAAAAGTGGGACAAAAAAAACAGTCAAAATTAAGCCGTATACCCAAAGTATTTGGCCGAAATACTAAAAAAGTAAAAGCTACAAATACCCAAAGGCCAGAACGCATAGTAATTAATGGAAAAGATCTTTCCAGCCGTAAAATTGTCTGGCTAGAAAAGGTGAAGCATTATTTAAATATATTTTTTTGCAACGTTCTGCTAAAGCTACACATCTATCGTGATCAGGAAGAGCGGGTAGCTCTTAAAGAGTCCATAGATGTTTCGAAAAATGAATTGAACGAACTTAATAACAAAGAAGCCAGGCAGCAAAACGTTGCAAAAATGAAGGAAGAGCTAGAGGATGGGCAGTACGTAGAGGCCGCGCGAAGGGCTAAAGATGCAGGTAAAGCTGCTTTTGGAGAGGGAAAAAGTCGACTTTGGAAATGGCTCAGGGTTTAAATTGACTCTTGGTTGACTGAAAAGAAAAGTTAATTGCTTTTCAGAAATGCATACGCTTCTTGTCTAATAAAAGCAAAGCTGTCCTGAAACCAGGGCAGCTTTGAATCTTCATTTCTATTTAGCAAACAATCACATGGTACAGACAAACGACCAGGACTCATCACTGCCCGGCTCGCTGGTAGTCCACCATTTGGCCTTGTAGACGCTGCCGTTATGGATCACCTGATCGCCGCCATTGGCATTGCTGCCATTAGGCCAGTTGGGGTAAGTGCTCAGACCGGAAGTATCAACCCCAAGATCACTGCACAGTTCGCTACCGCCACCAGGGCCACTGCTGAGATCCGCCAATGGCAGTTCAGGATATTCTGACTTAAGTGCATAATCCTGGCCATTGATATTGACTGTCCATGCCTGTGGGCCAGTCACTGGCAAGTAGTAGTTAAGCGTTAACTCAACACTTTCGCCATCGCCCAGGTTTTGCCAGCTCGGAAGACTGAAGGCAACCCGGTGGAACTCATTTTCCAGGCCACCAATATTATTGCCACTGGCATTGGCGCCACTTAGCACCACTTCCAGCTTGAAGCCACTCTGGTCTGAAATGAAATCCGACGTTGACGTGGGCATATCAAAGCGGAACTCAGTGCCACCGGGCAATGCTACACCGGACTGGTTGGTGATTTTCAGGGTTGGGTTCAGAGGATAGTTCTGATCGCCTTCCTTGAAGCCATAGACAGCAACATCAACCTCCACAGCCTCTTCCGGCATAACCCTGCTGCTACGACGATCACCGTAGGGTTCTGCATTGACAAATTGCTCATAAGCCAATGAGGTCAGTGTTGTGCCAAACCCGTACTCCCCTTTCTCAGCATCCCAGCCGTAATCACCGGCCAGCTCCCAGAACATGATCCCGCCAATTTCATTATCGATCACGTACTGAACTTTGGTTGCCATGGACTCTTCGTCTTCCATGGATAGGAACACCTGTTTGTCCGTATTCCACAGCCATGGAGCGACGGCAACACTGTCGTAATAACGCTGGTAGCGCCCCGTCAACTGATGATCCGGATTACTCTCAGGGTTCAACCCCCAGTCCCTGAGGTAGCTCGGCACAATGTTCTGCTCAAGGTTTTTGGCATGCCACAGCGGGTTGGAACCAGCCCCCATCTCATTGCCATTTTCATCCTTGTCATGCCAGATATTGTCAATGCCGGTTGCTCCAAAGCCGCACTTGGCACTGCCACCCGTTCCCACCGGACAATCAGCCTGACTGGGGAGAGGACCACGCCCGTTCAAACCATAATTACCACCGGTAACACCTTGCCAGCCACGGGTATAGTAAGGAATACCGATATTGATTCGACCCGCCTGCATGGCACCGCGGAAGTATTTCACCGCCCAGTCAGTATTCAGGTAACCGATTCCACCATACTGCTCTGTGCCATAGACATTAGCTGATGCCAGCTCTGCATCTTCACCGGTGTCAAACAGTGCCGCGTTATGCCCCACATACTCATTCCAGGCACCGTGCAGGTCGTAGGACATGATGTTTACATAGTCCAGGTACTGAGTAATCTGGAAGGTTTCCATGCCTCGAAGCAGGTAGCCTGAGGATGGAGAGGCAATGGTCAGCATGTAATGCTTACCGTCTTCTGCGCCAGCAGCATCCAGCTTTTCTCGAAGCGTTTTCATCAACTCAACATAGGAGTTCATCAGGCTGCCACGCAGAGCATTGGCGATCTGAAAGTCCAACGGGTTTCCGGCATCGTTCATGGATGTCGGGTATTCATAGTCGATATCCGCACCATCAAAGCCGTAGTCCCGCAGGAATTCAACGACAGAATCAGCAAAGGTGTTGATGCCCTGATAGTTGATGCTGCCATCCGTATTGGTCGTCATGGTATAGAAGCCACCACTGTCGACACGGTCACCATTGTCGTCAAAGTAGCCACCGGTTTCCGCCCAGCCGCCAACCGAGATCAGGGTTTTCACATCCGGGTATTGCTGCTTGTATTTGTTCAGCAGATTAAAATGCCCCTGGTATGGATAGTCAGGAGACATCTCCGCACCTTCAACCCCAGGCCACAACATGCCGGTTGCAGGATTTTCAGGGTTGTCTGGATTACCGATAGAGATGCGGTTTTCACTGTTTACATGAGCAAAGGCGTAATTGATATGAGTCAGTTTATCCCAGGGGATATCGTCTACGAGATAAGCTGGCTGGCCATTGGCGCCGTTCCGCCATGCAGTAAAGTAACCAATGATACGGCGGGGATGATCATCCCCCATTTTTTCCCTTCCCTGTTCATCGTATACCGTACAGTAGGGTGTGCTGACACCCGGTGTCTGATAGAGACCATCAGGACGGCAACTGCTGTCACCCGGTGGGGGAGGAACCACTTCACCAACATTGACTACGACGGTTTTTGAGGTGCTGGAGCCATTGTCGTTATCAGTAGCTACCGCTTTGATTTGCTGACGCCCTTCGGCAGCGACCCACTCCAGTGAGTAGGGTTCGGTACTGTCTTCTCCCAGAAGAACACTGTTGGCATAAAACGACACTTTACTGATAGTACCATCACGGTCACTAGCATCAGCGGTCAAAAACACCTTATCTCCCGGCTGGTATTCGGAACCATCAATCGGAGACGTCAGACTGACCTGTGGCAACTGGTTCTGAACTTCCGCCAAAACCTCAATAACCGATGCCAAAGAGCTGCTGCTGGTGCCCTGGTCATCAATAGCCCTGGCAGAAATCGAATGAGACCCTACAACTGAACGCCAACTGAGTGAGTAAGGTGCTGTGGTATCCGATCCAGCAAGAGCATTATTGACATAGAACTCAACTTTATTGATGGAACCATCTTCGTCAGATGCATCCGCACGCAACAATACAGAGTCTCCCTCAGAATACACAGCGCCACTCACTGGCGAAGTCAGGCTGACCTGCGGTGGCATGTTTTCTTCCGGCGGTGGCTCCGTCCCGTTACAGCTGCCCAGTAAAGTCCATTCCTGATAAGCCGATGAAAACTGTTCGGGATTATTTCCCTGTGTCCACCAGTTTGCCTGATAGGCTTTATTATTATGTTGAATCCTGTCACCGCCATTATAAGCGACAGTTGACTCCCATGAGCCAAGTGGTGAACAGTCATAAGCCAATGCCGAGACTGAGGTCACCATGGCTAAGCTGCTCAGCGCAAACAGGCTGGATAGTCTAAACATGAATAGTTCCCAAAGAATGTAATAATTCGCTTCACTACAATGAAACCGCTTTCAGAAACCGGTTACATTGTTTACATTCTCAGAAGTCAGCCTTACAGGCAATACAGCAAAGTGTGAAGTCGATTACGAAACCAGGTAAATATCAGAAGTCTGCCATGAAAATGCCTTTTCAGCCTGGAGACCAGGTAACCACTCATTTCTATCCGGTTCAGAAAAACCGGCCCAGGACAGTCATCCGCTGCTACCGGTCCATTGACTGCCCATCTGGCTGGCTGGTTGATACAAAAGACGACAGTGGAAAAATGCTGAAAGCACTGGATGCCAAGTGGTATACGCCGGTTGAACTGACTTGAAACCAGCGAACACTGTTCCCAGATGAGCCGTCTCAAACACAGGAGTCTAAGGCCGTGACCAGCTTGCATTCCAAAATACACTGGATCGAGTTACATCAAAGGCTCCCTTGAGTGGGTTGAATCAGGACTGTTTTTCGAGGGAATTGCCATGGACTACAGCTATGGCAATAAAGGAAAGTTAATTCCCGTCATTGCACTGGGAGAGCTACTTTTAGAGCATTCGAAAGAACAAGTCATTCTCAGAGACAGATGGTCTCTGTTCGAACGGTTAAGATCACCCAGTAACACCTCAATTCCTGCGCCTGATTTCAGTAAGCCAATAGGAAAGCCATGTACATGGTTAACAGGAAAAGCCAACAGGAAATGATTTATTTTGATAAGAAAAACAGAATCTGGTAGTCGGTACTGGAGTTGAACCAGCGACCCCAACCATGTCAATGAGTTGGGTTCTGTTCTCATAAAACCATGACTCATGGTTTTGCAGGGAATTTCAATTTTTCTTGCTGATTATTTTTTATCCAGCCAGTATCTTTATGTCCTCAATAAAGTCCCGCTTATGTCCCGCCTTCCGGTTTAAAATCACTCTGATTTTGATAAGAATATATCGTCATAAATGACAAAAACACACTGGATCATACGCGAAGATTGGGTCAGATTATTGCCCTTGCATTTCTCCAAAATAAAGGTGCAATTCATATAATCAGTGCACTTTCCGCTACTAATGATGTGGTATTGGGCCAAATTAAAACCGATCTTAAAAGCAATGAGAGAAGGTGAGTGCCGAGTTAGAAGAGACAATGCTCCCGAAATATTCGCTGGTATCAAACACATTGCAGTCAATTTGTTGGACAATACAAAAACGTTTAAGGCAAGCATTAAACGGAAGCAAAAGAAAGCCGCGATGAGTACCCGCTACCTCTCTGAGGTGCTTGCAGGCTGCGGGGCTTCATAATCTTGCAGTGGACCATATATGACCCCAGTTTTTCCTGTTTTTCTTTCCAATTAATACCCTCTCTATCATTTGTACTATTGTACTTAACGAGGTGTCTGGAGTTATTGGATCACTTCAACATTAGCCCTGTGCAACCAAACAGTCATTAGTGGGTCTACTGTATGAACTGACAGTTATCAGGAAATATTCTATGACGAGTCCATTAAATTCAGTAGGAACCACCTTGAACCAGACGGAGTCTCAGCAGGAATGCTACGCTGCATCAATCAGGAGAGGACAGGCATCAAGGGCCTTTCAGAGAAAGGCGGATATTGTGGACATTCAGCAGCAATACTCATATCAGCAAGGCGATACGCATGCGGAGGCCAGCAACGGAAAGATGCGGCCGGACGCAAGCCTGACACAAAGATCGTCCCAGGCAACTCCCGAATTCTCAAAGCCTCAAGCGGCAACAAAAGCCTTAAGTCCAACAGAACAAATTATTGAGGAACTGAAAAAATGCTACGTTGATGCTCAAGTTTTAACGCTCTTTGAAGCACATTTTTACGAAAGCTTTCCTGAAAGACTTAAATCTATTTACCTGGACTGCAAAAAAGATTTTCTCACATGCTTCAAATTTCTTGACAAGGAAAGTATGTCCGATGCCGATGAGGAACAACTATCCAAACTTCTGACTTCACGCTTAACCGAAATGACGACAGAACTCATCAGGCTATCAAAAGAAATAAAGCTTGAAGAAACTGAATGGTTTGTTCCCACCGTTTTGATACTTGATGAACTCAAAATTTTATTGTGTGCCCGTGACAATAAGCAGTATATACGTCCAATGTATCAGCTGGCCTGCGCCGTTTTCGATGATAATACATTACCGATTGACAGGCGGCTGGATTTATTAACGTTTATGCAGGAGCACCATGAAGAGCTCGATTTCACTGCCAATGAAGATCGAGTATTTGAGTCCTTTATTAAATCATTACTCGAGAAGCATCAGCCAAACCTTGATACGGCTTTAGCTACAGGTATAGAAGCCATTCATATTCATGAACCACAATCTGACGCCCCCCCTTCCCTCCCGGCAAAGCAGGAAAAAATCTCCGCTAATTCTGAGAAACCTCCAAAAGCCGAGATGCAAATGACACAGAGCGCATCGGTTACCTATCACCCTCACAAAACAACAGCCGCTCCTGAAAATACAGTGGAATCTTCGCGGGAGCAAATGACTCCCTCACAGGATTCAGCCCCCTCACACAAAAAGCACAGAAAGCACAAAAAAAAGAAGCAAACACCACAAAGAGATGAAATTGATGTCGCACTCAGCCAATTACCGCCAGCCAGTAAAGCCGTTGTTTCTACACAACCCGTTGCAAAAACACCTGAAGTGAGCCATGGACGATTTGAAACTTATTTGAAAATAGGTAACCCAGGCAAAGCGATAAACCAGCTAACGGCTGACAATATCAATAAGCCCGTTTCTGGCGCTGGTTTTCCACCGATTTTTTATCTTCTTGAAAAAGGTTTATTACTTGAAACTCGATATATCATAAAAATGGTTAATAAAGGCTGCAATCTTAATGAAGTTTTCCCACTACTTATTCAGGGGCATACAGTAAAGACCAGCCCTTTACTGTATGCGATCTACAAGTATGACACTGCCGTCAACGACACTCTATCAGAGGAAGAACAATGTGAACAAGCAAGAATCACCTTAGGAAACTTCAGACACATTATTGAGGCAGGTGCGGACGTCAATATGACGGCAGAATTCCTTAGAAAGGATATGTTCGAAGAATACACGCCTCATCTGACAGTGAAGCTTTCCCCTCTTCAGCTGGCCTTCATAATACCATCGCGTCTCGTGATCGAGCATTTGCTGACAAAAGGAGCAAATCCGGATACCCCACTGGAAGCCGGAGACCTGACATGCGATCTGGCTCATGTTGCCTGTATGAAAATAGTGCCAGACACCGTTCAAATGTTAGATCATCTCTATAAATCCAGTAAATTTAAGACAACACCAAACACCGTAACCAGTGATGGTTCAACGGTTATGCATCTTTTAGCAAAATCAGCTGTCTTGAAAGTGAAAAATCTGGAAACTACACAGGCTAAACAGGGTAAAAAACAGGTATACAAACTTCAGCAAAGTGCCATCACCGACCTGGAGCAACTTGAGCTAAAACAGCTGTCAGAAAGTTTACAGAAACACGGCACGGACTTTGAGAGACGAAACAACCACCAGCAAACAGCTCTGGAAGTCTTCAGAACACAGGTAGAACAGGAGATATCGGACGAACGGCTTAAACAGGATATGAAAAAACTTGAGGTGTTTTTTACCCAACAGAATACGGCAGTTGTTTCTACGCCCCCCGTTTTAGGTCCATCAGAGAAAAGCCACGGCGACTTTCTAACACATCTCCAAGTAGGCTGGATAAATAAAGCGATAGCACAGCTTAAACCAGAAAACATCAATGAACCCGTAACCGACGAGGGGTTACCACCGCTGTTTCTTATTTTTAACCACAAAGTATCACTCACCCTCAAACACATCACAGGCATGATCGAAAAAGGCTGCGATATTAACATCACCCCCGATGTCTCTATTAATGGCGTGACAGTAAGGGCCAGTATTGTTCTGTATGCGATCTACAGGATAGCGGTTATACATTCCAGCACGTTACCTCCGGAAGAAAAAGGTGAACTGGAAGAGGTCATACTTAACAATTTAAGCCTTCTTATCGAGGCTGGGGCGGACGTCAATATGCCCTCAGAGTTCCTTACTGAAGACATATTCAGGGAATTCATCACTGAGCCTGTCATGATTTACAGGCCTGTTCAGTTGGCCGTAGCAAAACAACAAGATGAGGTGATCGAATTCCTGCTGGAACGGGGAGCTAACCCACATGAACCACTGCATCCTGGCTACCCGGAATATTATCCAGTGCATATTGCCTGTATGAAGGTATCCAACAATGCCCCTGATACATTAGAGGCTCTGTTTTCTCCCAGTGAAGTTCAAGTAAACCCAAATGCGCTGACTAATGATGGCTCAACTCCCTTGCATTCGTTAGCGAAAGCAGCCGTCATGAGAGTGACAAAACTCGAAACAACCTATGCTAATCGATTTACTGAAGAGCAGATACGCAACATCCAGATAAATCACATCGGTGTCATAGAAGCAGTTGATCTACGTATGATGTCTGAAATACTGCAAAAATACGGCACGAAATTTAATCAGAAAAACAATCACCAGCAAATGGCTCTGGAACATTTCAGAATGCAGGTAGAACAGAAAGTACCAGACCCACAGGTTAGAGAGGATATGAAAAGGCTTGAGGTCTTTTTCACCCAGCAGGACCCCAAGGACCGACCCGAATCAGGCCTGGCATCTGCTCAGACAGGACAAAAGGCCTGATCCTGCTTTCCTTCATAGAACTGAAAAACGGAAAAAACGGGGGCATTCTTTTTAGAGAGCCATTAGTCGTGTAAATTTCAGTTTAAAAACTGACACAGGTGTTTCTGACGTCCATATTTCTCTCGATAAATGGGGCGCAGAAACTATGTTACGTTTGGCTGGTTGGTGCTCAGCTTTATATCCCAATACTTATATGTGTTCGATTTATGAAAAGCGGCCTTTGATTTATCGAGAATTCGAAATGAATTATTATGAATTTAATAGTGAAAAGGTCGAATATATGGCAATTTCGCGTTAATTATACAAACCGGGATCCGATTTTGAATCTTGCACCAATATAAACTGAAAGGCCTGCTCTTCATCTTTGAAGCTTCATGGTAATTCCATTCGCGTGCAATTTTACCTGACAGCAAGACACTACTGTCGCCTTATTTTAGGCTACCACTGGGCAAACTTTATCAATAGATAACCAGAAATAGCCAATTTGGATACTATTGATGAGAGAAATAACTATAGAATTTGGTAGTCGGTACTGGACTTGAACCAGCGACCCCCACCATGTCAAGGTGGTGCTCTACCAACTGAGCTAACCGACTATATTCGATATGCCCCTGAACAGGAACACAGTGTAAAACTGGTAGTCGGTACTGGACTTGAACCAGCGACCCCCACCATGTCAAGGTGGTGCTCTACCAACTGAGCTAACCGACTGAAGTGGTGCGTATATTATCAATGCAGCTAAAAAATGCAACACTCCAATCGGCTTAATTCTAACAGGTGTCATCACCGGCGTAAAAAGTCCTCAAAACACCAGTCCAAAATGACCTGTCGTTAAGTATAGCTTTTTGGGGTGGTCTGCAAGTCTGATAGTTCCAGAAAGTTAAATATTTTACTAAGCTGACTCT
>NZ_LUKQ02000121.1 GCF_001647025.1 Endozoicomonas atrinae | reverse complement strand
TGCATCGTGAAAGTTTTCAGGAAAATCGGGAGTTTTAGGCATGACATTAACGGGATGAACAACAGGCTATTTAAAGTATAAAGGCAATCGCAGAATTCGTGACATATTTTGAAAATGAAATTGGTATGACTGATGAGTTCCTGAAGGAAGTTTCTGAAGCATACGAAGTGACGGCAGAGTCTCGTCAGTTATACCGGTAAGCTTTTTGTTTGAACCACAGAGACACTAAGACGCAAAGAAAAGCGCTTTATGTCTCTATGATTCAATACCTCGCTCCCATGATCTGCGTGGGAGCGTAGCCTGGTGACTCTCCGCAACTCTACGTTATGGATTCCTACGCGAAGCATGGGATCCAGAAACGCTTTTATTTCTCCGTGTATTTGTGATGAAGGCTTTTAAACCGCTGATTGCTGTTTCATAACCTGCAAAAGTGCCTGTACCGGGTGTGGAATCTTGCCATCGCCGTAACGCTTCACCTGGCTGCGGCAGGAGTAACCGGTAGCGACCAGTCTGCCGCTGTTTTCCGGGTTCTGCACAACGTCCTTCCAGCTCATGTCGTACAGCTTTCTTGAGGTTTCCTGATTTCGGGTTTCATGGCCATAGATGCCGGCCATCCCACAGCAGCCAGTGGCCTTATACGTAAGCTTCAGACCCAGGTCCTGGTATAATTGCTGCCACTGAGCAGGGGCTGCAGGTACGTTGGAAGTTTCTGTACAGTGCCCCAGCAGAACAAACTCTTCATCGGCCTTATCTGAAAGATCCATTTGCAACTGTCTCAGGGCATCTGACTGCTGAGCAAACCATTCAGAAAGCAGCAGTACCTCAGGAGACGTTTCACCCATCACTTCTTTGTATTCATCCCGGTAGGTCAGGGTAACCGCAGCATCAATACCCATCAGGCTGATACCACTGTTGGCCAGCTCTTTCAGCTCTTCGCCATTGGTTCTGGCGATTTTTTCAAACCGGCCCAGGAAACCATAAACATGAAGCACCTTACCATTGGGTTTGTACGGCGCAATCAACGGTCGGTAACCAAGGCGGATCAGAAGCTCAACCAGATCGGTCAGCAGTGGTGTTTCAAAGAAGCTGGTAAAGGCATCCTGAATAATGATGACGGTTTTATCCCGTTCACTGTCGGGGATGGCATCCAACAATGTACGGTTGGCGATGGCCGCACCTGCACGACAACAGTCGCTGGTTGGCGATGAGCTGGTAATCGCAGGGATATCCTGCAGACCAACGGTTTTGCCGGCAAGGGTATTGGCCACTGACCAGCCCATGACCAGGTTGTAAGCAGGCTTGAACTTTGCCAGTACGGGCAGCATAGGCTCCAGCAGACCAGCGATGTGATGCTTAACCGGCCTTGGGTAGCGGCCATGATACAGTTCAAAGTAACGGGAACGCAGGTCGGGCACATTGACCTGAATAGGACATTGCCCTGCACAGGATTTACAGCTCATGCAGTTATCCAGGGCACCATACACCTGATGGCTGAAGTCTTCTTCACCCCGCCATTTGTTCACCAGGTTAATCAGTTTCTGGCCACTGTTATAGAGTGGACCCGCCTGACGAATCTTATGGCTTTCACCAGCAATATCAGCACCAGCGGCGGTTTGTAACCGCAGCCATTCCCGCACCAGGCCAGAGCGGCCTTTTGGGGACTGAATCCGGTCATAAGTCGCCTTCCAGGTAGGACACATGGCACTGTTGGGGTTGTAGTTGAAGCAGGCACCGTTGCCGTTGCAGTAAAGGCTGCTGGTGAATGCTTCAAAGGCGTTTCGCTCAATCTCCCGGTCCTGCTGGCCACGGGTTGGCACTTCATCAATTTTCAGCAGCTGAAGCGGCTCTGGCAGGGTTGCGGGTGTGGCAATCTTGCCGGGGTTTAACTGGTTGTAAGGGTCAAATACACCTTTGATTTCCTGCAGTACCGGGTAGAGGTCGGCAAAGAAGTCCGGTGAGTATTCCGAACGGACACCTTTACCGTGTTCGCCCCAGAGCACGCCACCATGGCTTCTGGCCAGTGCGGCAACGTCATCACTGATTAAACGAACCAGTTTCTCCTGTTCCGGGTCTTTCATATCGATGGCTGGGCGCACATGGAGTACGCCAGCATCCACATGACCAAACATGCCATAGGAAAGGTGGTGACTGTCCAGCAGTGCCCGGAACGCTTTAATAAACTCGGCGAGATTTTCTGGAGGAACGGCAACATCCTCGACAAATGGTATTGGTCGAGCGTCGCCTTTCATATTACCCAGCAGCCCAACGGCCTGCTTACGCATATTCCAGATCTTTTTAACATTGCCGGTACCCATCACCACGCTGTGACCGGCACGCCAGATACTGACCGGCTTTTCCAGCTCTGCTTTCAGGCGATCGATACCCTGCTGAATCTCGGCTTCATCGTCGCCGGTAAATTCAACAAAGTTAATGCCATCAATATCATCACTCGCTTGTTCTGACGAGAGCGGGAAGAAGTCTTTGACGCTTTCCCAGACGCTATCGGACTTGGCCAGCCCAAGCACACGGGAGTCGATGGTCTCAATGGAACCGGGCTCGGCAGCCATCAATGCCTGGGCATCCTGCAGTGAGTCCTGGAAACTTTTGTAGAAAACCAGCACCAGGGCAGACTGCTTCGGGATAGGCAGCAGGTTAACTTTAATTTCACTGATGATGGCCAGAGTGCCTTCTGAGCCACAGAGTATCGCGTTCAGGTCGTGCTGGTTGTCTTTATTTACAATATTGGCCAGATCGTAGCCGGTCAGGTTTCTGTTCAGGTGGGGGAATATTTCAGACACTCGCTGATGATGCTCGCTGTGTGTCTTTTTCAAGGTGTTATAAATTTCACCAATCCGATCCTGTCGCTGACACAGTTGCTCAAGTTGACCGTTATCGACAGGTGAGGAGTTCCATACTGTGCCATCAGCAAGAACTGAGGTCAGCTCCAGTACATGGTGGCGGGTTTTGCCATAGACCACAGAGCCCTGACCGCTGGCGTCGGTATTGACCATACCACCAACGGTTGCCCGGTTGCTGGTGGAGAGCTCCGGAGCAAAGAATAGACATTCTTTAGCTGCCAGCTCGTTGAGGTAGTCTTTGACTGCTCCCGATTGAACCCTGGCCCAGCGCTCTTTGGTGTTGATTTTCAGCACCCGGTTCATGTAGCGGCTGGTGTCCACCATAAAGCCTGACGTAAGCGACTGGCCATTGGTGCCGGTACCGCCACCACGGGGAGAAACAACAATCGGGTGGAAATCAGGCTTATGAGCAAGTGTGAGAATTTTGCTGATGTCTTCCGTTGAGCGAGGGTAGAGTACACCCTCGGGAAGTACTTGATAGATCGAGTTGTCCGTTGCCAGAACGGTCCGGTCGGCATAACCCAGCTCAATATCCCCGCTAAAGCCTGCAGAGGCCAGTTCACGGGCAAAGTGGCTATATAAGGTATTTGTTGTTTTCTGATCCAGCCTGCTGATCACAGCTTTACTCCCCATCAATCCCGTGGGGTATTGTACGTAAAGCAGAGAAGGTAGGGAACAAAAGGTCGTTATCCGCAGCCTGTAAAATGTATGTCTTAATTTTTGCCGCGAAAAATATTTTGCTTATCCATTTTTCATTGCCGGGGGGGCGCAAAATATTTTTCTTACGCTATGGGCATTTGTGCTGCGGGTAGCGGTCAACGCTCACTAATTACCCGCCAATGCCTCTTGAAGAATTTTCAGGTCAGGCTCTGAAAATGGTAATTCCAATGCTTTCTGCTGAGCCTGCTCAGACATCTTCTTCCAGGTTTTCTGCACAATGTCGATCACCTTCTCCCTGGGGTGTTTTGTGGCAAAGGCCGAAAAGTCCCGGGTCAAAAATACCAGGCAGGCGCAGTCTTCCAGAGTCTGGGTGTCAGCATTACGCTTGATGCCCTGCTTGCGTATGATTGCTGATGCCTGTGCACAGCTTTCTTCTGAATAACCGTGCCTGGCCATGATTTCACAGGCTTTTCGAGCATGCAGTTTGCCCAGCTCAGTGCGCCATTTCAGGTAGCCGGTGCGTCCTTCAGGGTATTCTGAACGGGGGATTTCCCAGCGGCAGAGGTGCTGACTGCGAACGGCGATCTGGAGCTCTTCAGATGCATTCGGAGCCAGCTGCTGTAACCAGTGTGTCATTTGCAGGGCATAGCTCAGCTCTGCCGGGGTGCCATCAACAATCTTTGGATCCATCCCGTGAAGCTGGTCAATAGCGGCCAAGGTTTCTGCAAGCCTGGTCATAAACTGCGGTCCTGTTTTTTATGAGAATGGTTATGAAAATTGTTATGTCGCACTTTTTACTTGATTTGCCTGACAATTTCGACTGGTATTTGTGATTCCACAGGTTGTTTTTCGGGTTGATTAGCTGGAGAGACGGGTAAGAAGAATGAGTAAAGAAAAGCCCCCCAAGGTTGCCATGGTGGTTGGTGCAACCGGAGCCACCGGGCAGGTGTTGATGGCATCTCTGCTGGCGAGTGATCACTATTCTGAGGTTATTGTTCTCCACTATCGAACCACTCCCTGGAGAGATCATCTCAAGGTCAGGGAGATTGTGCTGAGTCTGGACCAGTTACAGGACCTGGAGCCAGGTTTAACCGTCGATGTCCTGTTCTGTTGCCTTGGCACTACGATTAAAAAAGCGGGCTCAAAGCCAGCCTTTGCAAAAGTCGACCGTGATTATGTTCTGGCGCTTGGGCAGTGGGCAGTCAGTCATGGACAGCCATCGTTTCATCTGATCAGTGCCCATGGCGCCGATAAGAGGTCTCTGGCCTTTTATATGAAGGTGAAAGGTGAGGCGGAGAGTGGGCTGAAAAGAATGGGGCTTCGTTCTCTGTCCATTTACCAGCCTTCGTTGTTGCATGGGGAACGCAATGAGTTCCGGTTAATGGAATCTATCGGTTTTTATGTGATGTCTCTGTTAGGCAGCCTGCCGGTTTCTGGTTTAAAAGCACTTCGTCCCACCCGGATAGAAGCTCTGGCGAAGTTGATGTACCAACAGTCGTTACTGGATGTGTCCGGCTTGCAGGTATTCCGCCCTTCAGATATTGCTGCCTGTGAATAGAGAGGCTCCGTTGCAAGCGCCCGCGGTATTACCTGAAGACTATTACCTGACCAATTTTCAGAAGCTGCTTGGTTTTGTAGAGAAGCGGTATGTTGATCTGTTGAATGACAGCGAAACTGATTTTTTAAACACGTTCCAGCTGCTGGAGGAGGATGCGCAGAAGCTCTATGTGCGACTGGCGAGTCGGAAAGGCCCGGTATTTCGAACGGATAAACTGAATTATCCGGAAATTACATCCATTGAACTCGCCGTTAATGAGCTGGTTGGTGCTGATCTGATACAGGCTAACCCACCACTGGATATTGTCGGTCTGTCAGACCTGATGACCAAAAGTGAGTTGTTACTCTGTTTTCCTGACCAGCTTGGGACTTACCGAAGTGAACGTAAACAGGCTCTGGTAAACCGACTGGTTGATAGTGATCAAGCCTGCCCTGATCCTCCATTTACCACACTTCAACCTCTGTATATGGAAGAGCTGAGAACCATATTGTTCCTGTTCTTTGGTAACCTCAGTCAGGATCTGACGGAGTTCGTGCTTCAGGATTTGGGGTTGACTCGTTTTGAAAGTTATCCGCTGACATCCAGGCTGTTCAATAGCCGGGAGGAGCTGGAACTGGGGTTTAGCTTGTCAATGCTCTGGCAGGAGGTTGCCTATGAAAGTAAGAAGCTTGACCTTGATTCATTGCAGGTTCTGTTTACAAAATTACCGCCATCGTCTGACTTCACTCATCCGACACTGAAGCGTCGTCATGCTCGGTTGGTAAATGCCATTGCCCGTGATATGGAAAGGCAAGGGGCATTGAGGGAGGCGGTAGTGAGTTTTCAGCAGTCCTATTTGCCACCGTCCCGGGAACGGCGGACTCGCATTATGGCCAAACTCAATGATACTGCTGGCGCTCTGGCTCTTTGTGAAGAGATAGAGGCTTCACCGGCCAGCAGCCTGGAGCTGGCTTTTGCCCATCGGTTTTCCAAAACCCTGAAAGGGGAAAAGCGTAAGCGGCAAATCTCTCGGTTGAATGAACGGACTCTTGAGTTTAACGACAATGGTCAGCGGGTTGAGTTTCAGGTTCAGGAGTATTTCAGAAACCAGGGGAGGCAGGTGTTTTATGTGGAAAATGCCCTGATAAACGGACTCGCAGGCCTGTGGTTCTGGGATATAGTTTTCGCCGATAGGGATGGGGCCTTTTTTCACCCGTTTCAAAGTGGGCCTGCAGATCTGATGACCCCTGATTTTTATCAGAACTGTAAGGATTCGATTCATCACAGACTGTCAGAGATGTCTGAAAGCCATCTTCTGGATACCCTGCTGACAACCTATAACGAGAAGCAGGGAATAAGTAACCGTCTGGTTATCTGGCCTGCGCTCAGACCGGAGCTGATTACCCTTGCCGTATCGTTGATACCGGTAGAGCAACTGCGTGCCATGTTTCAACGACTGATGTTTGATATCGCCCATAACCGAACCGGGTTTCCGGATCTGATCCTGTTTGATGTGGAAAATAAAAAGTACCAATGGGTTGAAGTGAAGGGCCCGGGAGATCGGCTGCAGGATAACCAGAAACTCTGGCTGGCGTTTTTCCAGGAGAATGATATTCCGGCTGAAGTTGTTTATGTCAGTTGGACATAGCAGTACTGATTGTTTTTTCTTCGAAATGTTTCTCTTCTTGACTCTGTTGCTGATACCGCTAGGGTGAAGGGTTAGCTATATCTAATAGCTCTCAAAATACAGAGGTAAATATGGGCACAGCACCCGATAATAATAATAAAATCTTGCTGCAAAATGGCCTGCTGATCGATGGCACTGGTACCCCGGGCAGAAAAGCGAATGTATTGATGGAGCAGGGGCGGCTTCGGGTTATGAAGCCCACAGAAAAAGTCGCTGATGCCACCACCATTGATTGTACCGGTAAGGTGGTCGCTCCCGGCTTTATTGATGTCCATAGCCATATGGATTACTTCGCCATTGAACATGCACCGGAACATTTTGATCCATTTATAGCCCAGGGCATCACAACGATGGTGGTGGGTAACTGCGGTTTCAGTCCATTCGGTTTTAAGTGCAATACCCCTCATCAGCACCTGATTGAAAACTCGCTGTTTAAAGAAGGTCATGGAGAGATAACCTGGCACAGCTTTCAGGGGTATCAGCAGCGTATTCAGGGGCATGGCTGTGGTCCCAACCTCGTCAGCCTGGTTGGTCATGGCGTTTGCCGTACTTCACTCAATGGTTTCAGTGCAGAGCCACTCTCTTCCGGTCAGTCGTACGAAATGCTGGTGATGCTGGATGAAGCTTTGTCTCAAGGAGCAGCAGGGATCTCCCTGGGTCTTCAATATAAACCAGGTGTTTTTGCCAGTAAGGAAGAGTTACGGGCCGTGGCCCAGCTGGTAAAAAAACACGACAAAGTACTGACGGTGCATGCCAAGGCTTATTCCAGCCTTTCTGGTACATACCCAATGAACCCATTCGGCAAGGCTCATAACCTGCGGGCGATTGACGAGATGCTGGATCTGGCCAGAGAGACGGGCGTTCGGCTGCAGTTTTCTCATCTGATTTTTGTAGGGGAAGCGACCTGGAATACCCTAAATGAAGCCATTGCTAAGTTCGACAAAGCCATTGCTGATGGTGTCGATGTAAAGTTTGATATGTTTCCCTATCCTTTTGGCGCCACACTGCTCAACACTCTCTTGCCGGAGTGGGTGATGGCCGGTATGCCCGGGATTTTGAAAAAGCCCCTGCCCATGTTGCGTCTGAGGCTGGAAGCCTGGCTGGCATTTCGATCATTGGGGCTTGGTTACGACTGTATACAGATCAGTGATGCCAGTTGCCCTGCTTATGAAAAGTATAACGGGCTGTTTATTACCGAGATTGCCAGCAGGGTAGGGAAGTCACCCTTTGAGGTAATGGTGGATATTCTTGATCAGTCCAATGCGGAAGCCCGGATGATTATGCATAAATATTACGGCCCACAGATTGTGGAAAAGCTGATGACTCATCCAGCCGCCATGTTTATGACGGATTCCTGGCCTGAGCCATCCGGAGTTGAAAACGCCGCTACCTTTGGTGCTTTTCCCCGCTTTCTGCAGATTGCTCGGGAGACGGGCAACGTATCGCTGGAAACACTGATTCATCGAATGACGGCACAGGCGGCTGAACGTTTTGGGATTGCTGAGCGTGGTTGTATCCGTGATGGTTTTGTTGCCGATGTGGTAGTGCTGGACTGGCAGCAGGTGCGGGATAATACAACACATGACTTATGTAATGCTCCGCCCAGTGGTATTGAACATGTCTTTATCAACGGCGTGCCTGCCAGGTTAGATGGGAAGAAATATACTTCGGTTTCTACCGGGGAATGTCTGGCGATGACTGCTTAAGTTATTGGAGAGGGAGCCCGCGATAGTAGGCTCCGCCAGCTATTAAATCACTCTTCTTCTTTGGTGGTCACTTCATGGTTTCCATCCGTCAGTGTCAGGTCTTTCATAAATAAAACCATGGGTGAACGCTGATCCAATTCCAGGGTGATCCTGAAATGTCTGAGCAATTACTGGGTGAGCCTAGATCGATTTTTTCAGAACTACCCTGTTTTTAGGGGCAATAATATAAATGATCCAGCGGGGATTATCTGCAATATAAAATCTCGAATAATCGGTATTAACTAATGATCAATGAAGGCTGACATATCAGTGTCTAAAATTATATCATCAATAATCTGATCATTTTCTGTGGAATATATTGTTGTTATCATGTTTTTCTCGTCTGGGATGTAAATATACTTTCCCCTATGATAAAAGAAGAGTTTTAAATCCTGATTTAATCAAGTAATCATTTTTATACTGCCCATTATAAATAACACCATAATGAAATGTATAAATAGAACCATTGTCAGGCGTAACAAAAGTATGCACTTCTAATACTCCCACTTTATTTAAAGCTCTGGTTTTCTTGCTATAACTGTAGGAAATATTTTCCTTTTATCATACTTAAACTCTATCGTCTTAGCCTCAAAGCCCGCTCTTTTTAATTGATCCTCAGTTTCCTCCTCTGTACGAAGATTTTGCCACTGGACTCCTATTATTGTCGCAAAAATAGTACGTTGCTTTTTAAGATTGTCCTGCACATCTCCAACCTCCCATATAGGGGTGCCATTTTTATCTTCCTTTTGTGTTAAAAAACTGGTAATTAACAGTCCACCCGGTTTCAAGGCCTTATAGAAATTTTGGTAAAGGAGATCCACATCAGTATCTTTCAAATAAATATTCAGGCCATTGCTGGTTATTATATCAAACCGGGCTTCACCTAAGCCCCAGCCAACATCAGGTGACAAGGCATCCCTATTCTCATAACTGTAAGTAACAGCATTTTCTTTACCTGAAACAGAATCTGACTTTTCTCTGGCAAGATCAAGTGAGCCCTGATCAAGGTCAATACCTGTAAATGTCAAATCAGAAGCATCGCCTATATCCAAGTCAATTAAGTCATCCATTCGGCCACAGGGTACAGAGGCGATACTCATACCCGCTTTCAGATGTTTTTTTAGCTGCTTCTGAAATATGCCAAAGCGCTCTCGTGTTGCCAAAACTGCTGGAGCTCTGTTCAGTAACCAAGTTTCGGTAAAGTTTAATGAGCTTTTTTCTAAGCCATCCTTAATCAAATAAGCTGTCCACTGACCATTCAGCCCACGGTTTTCAAGCAAAAATCGACCAAGCTGACTACTATGCAACTCCTCCAAATGATTAAGCGCCTCATCTCTGGTCATTCCATAAAAAGCTGAGTCCGCCATCGCTTTTAACTCTTCTTGACGCTTTTCAAGGTCAAACTCATCTGCACCCTCACCATGCGAAGCTAGATGATCTCCCCCTATAACGTCTATAGGCATCATTAAAACTCCCCATATGCTAACCAGCAATAAAAGACTTTTACCCTTAAAAGTATTGAATAATGATATGCTTACACGCATCGAAGCAGAAAAAAAAGCCACCACTTCACCTGTACCTTGTTGTTATTCATATTGATCTTTAGCAAGTAGGTCTTTACTGCCAAAAGTAAATATAGCAAGCAAAAAAGCCTTTTGCCGAACAATTGGAAACCCAGAATCTTTTACCATCAACAGCAGCACAGGCTTTATGTTATTTTTATTAAAATGCCCCTCTTCTTATGATCAACACAACTCTATCGCACAAAAAATTACTTTTTAGTGCATGGATAAAAAACTCTCTACTACCACCCCCTCTCAATGAAGGCACTAGCTGGCCATGCTCTACTCAAACACTAACAACTTTCTCTGCACCAATCTGCAACATACAATCAGTAAAACCACCCGTTGACTGGCCTACACCAGGCAGGTTATCCCCTGAGCATTAATACCTGTTTGCTCAAGTGCTCCAGCTAACTTTAAGCCCTTTCGGGAAACAAAACGATCACGGTCATCATGCTTCACTTC
Source organism: Endozoicomonas atrinae (assembly GCF_001647025.1). GTDB lineage: Bacteria > Pseudomonadota > Gammaproteobacteria > Pseudomonadales > Endozoicomonadaceae > Endozoicomonas > Endozoicomonas atrinae. The sequence continues at coordinate 6,229 of NZ_LUKQ02000121.1, read as the reverse complement.
AATCTTAATAGTTGAGGGGGACTTTTAGCTGGGCCTTAAAGGCTTTTCCCAACAGCCCCAAACAAGGCTTTCACGCTCTGCTCAGAAATAAACCTTTAGCCTTTATTCTATACAGCACAGCTCCTAAATCAACGTGAGTTCGACGCTCAGAAAGCCATAGGCATACCTTTTGTCAGTACTGAAACATCAATATGCGGCTTTCTCGGCTGTCGTGAATAGGCGATAAGCCCTGCCATCAGATTTACAGCAAAATTGAAGGGTGAACGATGTCGAGAGTGCTCTATCTGAGAAATGTTCTTTAACTGATCATTCACGCTTTCTATGACTGCGCGCTTTCGCCGCATCACTTTATCAAAGGCCTTCAGCTCCCTGGGGTTCATATTTTCCCTGACTTTGGTTATCAGATTCAGGCCTTTCTCACGTAACCAGACTGCCAGTTTTTTAGAGATATAACCCTTATCTCCATAAAGCCAACCCGTTAATTCTTCAACAAGATCTGGTAGTGGCTTACGGTCATCGGTGTTAGCCGTTGTCAGACAAAATGACATAATTTCTCCCAGATGATTGATGATAAGGTGCAATTTAAAACCAAACTTCCAGCCTGTAGACGTTTTTCCCCGTTTAGGCTCTTCACTAAAGACCTTGTGGTTATTGATCCGGTGATTATCAAAAACGACGATTGGAGTAGAATCTATGAATGACAAACCCGTTGGCTGCCCCATGCACTGAGACTTGAGATAAACCGTGAGTGGTATCAATGCCTGCTTCATGAGTTCTACAAAGCGGTTATAAGATACCAGGTTCGGGAAATAGTCCGATTTATGAGGTTTGATCAGTCGCTGGTAATAGTGTTTGAAATTGCGGAAAGCGCTCTGATGGAAATAAATGATGATGGTCATTATTTCACTGAGCGACAGCTTTGATATAACAGGAGGCTTTTTGGTATGACAAATGAGTTGCCTATGCCATTGTGATTCAAAAGTTATGCAGAAATCATCAACATCACAGAATACACTGACAATAGACACGGGAGCCTCCAGCTCGCTGTCTCTGGCGTGGTATCCGAAAGATAGCTAAATAGCTGGGGTTCCCCTGTCTTTCATCATCGAACTCACGTTAAATCAAACTAACAGACGATCAACTCTTTCCATTAAATACAGTCCTGATGCTCAAACAGCAATAAACACCAAACCAAAATATTGTGGTAATTTACCCAACTCCACAAAAAAGGCCGCACAAGGCAGCCTTTCAAGGGTAACGCATTAAACAATGCCTATCAGGCTTGACCAAAATTCAACGCTTCAGCAGAGTTAGGGACACATGGATTACAGATAAATAGCTGTGCAGACTTTTGTTGGCTCGAGCTCGCTGAGCTTGCAAAGTAATGCTATGAATACTGACTTTTTTCTTAAATTATGTTGGAGATGCCGTGCTGACTATCCCTTTTGGGGATAGTCAGGAAATGCCAGATTTAATCAGGCATCAATACGCTTGTACTTAATGCGGTGTGGGCCCGCCGCTTCTTCACCCAGACGGGCAACACGGTCGGCTTCATACTCGGTGTAGTTACCTTCAAAGAAGGTGACTTTGGAATCGCCTTCGTAGGCCAGGATGTGAGTGGCTACACGGTCCAGGAACCAGCGGTCATGGGAAATTACCATGGCACATCCGGGGAAGGCCAGCAGGGCTTCTTCCAGTGCACGCAGGGTTTCTACATCAAGGTCGTTGGACGGTTCGTCCAGCAGCAGTACGTTACCGCCGTCTTTTAATGTAGCAGCCAGCTGGAGACGGCCACGCTCACCACCGGAGAGTTCGCCGACACGCTTCTGCTGGTCACCACCTTTGAAGTTGAAGCGTCCAATGTATGCACGGGACGGTACTTCATAGTTGTTGATCTTCAATATATCCTGACCATCGGAAATCGCTTCCCAGACGGTTTTCTTGTCGTCAAGCTCATCACGCAGCTGTTGTACGTTGGAGATCTTGACGGTATCGCCCAGCTCAACGGTTCCGGAATCCGGCTGTTCCTGACCCGTGATCATTTTGAACAGGGTGGACTTACCAGCACCGTTACCACCGATAATGCCCACGATGGCACCTTTTGGAACGCTGAAGCTGAGATCATCGATCAACAGACGGTCACCAAACCCTTTGGACAGGTTGTTGACTTCAATAACCTTGTCACCCAGGCGTGGACCGGGTGGAATGTAGATTTCATTGGTCTCATTACGGGTCTGGAAGTCCTGGGACTGCATCTCTTCAAAACGCGCCAGACGGGCTTTGGACTTGGACTGGCGACCCTTGGCATTGGAGCGAGCCCACTCAAGCTCGTGCTCCATGGCCTTGCGGCGGGCATCCTGCTGTTTCTGTTCCTGCTCAAGGCGCTGTTCTTTCTGTTCCAGCCAGGAACTGTAGTTGCCTTGGTAAGGAATGCCTTCACCACGGTCCAGTTCCAGAATCCAGCCAGCGGCATTGTCCAGGAAGTAACGGTCGTGAGTAATTGCTACGACCGTTCCGGGGTATTCAACCAGGAAGCGCTCCAGCCAGGCAACGGACTCAGCATCCAGGTGGTTGGTTGGTTCGTCAAGTAACAGCATTTCAGGGCTGGAGAGCAGCAGACGGCAGAGCGCAACACGGCGGCGCTCACCACCTGAGAGATTTTCAATTTTGGCGTCCCATTCTGGCAGACGCAGAGCATCGGCTGCGACTTCCAGCTTGCGCTCCAGGTTGTGGGCATCGGCAGCCTGAATAATGTTTTCCAGGCGGGCCTGCTCTGTAGCCAGGGCATCAAAGTCGGCATCTGGATCAGCGTATGCTGCATAAACTTCATCCAGACGCTGCTGGGCAGCCTTAACTTCACCCAGTGCTTCTTCAACTACTTCACGGACGGTTTTATTCGGGTCCAGCTCAGGCTCCTGAGGCAGGTAACCCACATTCAGGTTGGGTTGTGGACGGGCTTCACCGTCAAACTCCTGATCCACACCGGCCATAATGCGAAGGAGCGTAGATTTACCGGCTCCGTTCAGACCCAGAACACCAATTTTGGCACCCGGAAAAAAGGAGAGGGAAATGTTTTTTAAAATCTGGCGCTTCGGGGGAACGATTTTGCTCACCCGGTTCATGGTGTACACGTACTGTGCCATGTGTCTGGGTCTCTATGCTAATTAAGGGTAAACCGCGGAAAGATACTGGATAGCTCTGATCATAGCAATGCCTGATTCAATGGGCTACCGTGAGCCATGAGGGGGATGAATGAAGAAGTCCTGCATAAGTTCATTTCTTTTATATGAAATGGTCAACGTACTTTGACCATTTCTGTATTTCCTGTTTTTCGACAAAAGAGAAATCAGTGCACCTGATCCTTTACAATAGTTGTATGGGGCTGATCTTTTGGCCCTATACGGGTGACTGAAAGCTGTGTAGCCGTTTCACCATGGTTAAAACCGTAGTGCAGGACATCAACCAGCTCAACAAGGAAAGGGTTTTCCTTATCAAGGCGGGCAGTCTCTCCATTTTCAGTATTTACTACTGTGATTCCTGGTCCGCTGGTATGGCGAGCCACCATCAAGTGGGCGTGAGAGTGGACTGGAAGCTTTGCACCTGGTTGAATCGTGATATCAGCCACCGTAACCTTTCCACCTTCTTTTGCAGCGGCTTCAAGCATTTTTGATATCTCTGAACCATCCCAGCTGTTGGTTGTACTGAACAGCTCTTCTACTGATATCTGTTTCAGAACGCCATAACTACCATTGGCAGCATCTCGAGGGGTAGGGTGACCGTCATGGGAATACTCAGTCCCTTCATTGGGCTTATTATCTACTGTACCTTTATCACTTTGCCTTATATAGCCTTTTACTCTTGCAACCGCTGACTCAAGCTCCTCAAGCTGCTTCTGATAGCCAGCCTTTTCAGGCATTTCCATCTGGGATATCTGATAGGGAGTTACTTTTTGCAGTGCTGTTATTGCTGATTGAAATACATTCCTGTCATTTGCACGAAAAAGCCAGCCGGTAGCATCGTTAAAAAAACGTCGAGTCTGAGTCTCCTGAGAAATAGAAACCTCATACCTCAGGTAACTCATTTTTTTCGAATATGATGAGTTTTTTATACTGGTGCCAGCATCCATGTCAGGGCAAAAAGGATTATCAGCGAGTACAGGAAAATTCAAAAGTATTTAACTCTTTGTAATGGCAGTAGGTTTTTTTAGATGCTAATACAACAATAAAGTTCCACCTCCACAGGGCATCCATCTGAATATCTGTTACGTATAAATTTAGTGTTAAGTAACTTCTGACAGGTTGATGAGTATTCTTTAAGGCGTGGTTCAGGTTTCCGGCCTGTTTATTATTGCTCATAGGTTTTATGAAGGATTTTCACTGCAGATTTACTCCAAGCTGTATTAGAATAGCGCCTTACCACCGACATCCAGGCATTTTACAGGCAACAACCCAGAGGTAATGAATGTTCACAAAGGACATGACCATCGCTGAATTTGATCCGGAGCTGAAGGCGGCTATTGACGCGGAAACTCTGCGTCAGGAAGAGCATATTGAGCTGATCGCTTCCGAGAACTATGCCAGTCCACGAGTTATGGAAGCTCAGGGCAGTGCGCTGACTAACAAATACGCTGAGGGCTATCCTGGCAAGCGTTATTACGGTGGCTGCGAGCACGTTGACGTCGCTGAGCAGCTGGCCATTGATCGTGCCAAGGCGCTGTTTGGTGCTGGTTATGCCAACGTTCAGCCTCACTCGGGTTCCCAGGCTAATTCCGCCGTATTCATGGCGCTTCTGAAACCCGGTGATACCATCCTTGGTATGAGCCTGGCCCATGGTGGTCACCTTACACACGGTGCCAGCGTCAGCTCCTCAGGCCGAATCTATAATGCAGTGCAGTACGGTATTACTCCTGATACCGGTGAGCTGGATTACGAAGAAGTTGAGCGCCTAGCTCTGGAGCATAAACCCAAGCTTATCATTGGTGGCTTTTCAGCATACTCCAGAATTGTCGACTGGCAGCGTTTCCGTGATATTGCTGACAAGGTTGGTGCCTACCTCATGGTTGACATGGCTCATGTTGCCGGTCTGGTGGCTGCGGGCGTTTATCCATCTCCGGTTGGCATCGCTGATGTGGTTACAACCACTACCCACAAGACTCTGGGTGGTCCTCGCGGTGGTTTGATCCTGGCCGCTGAAGATGAAGAACTGAACAAGAAACTGAATTTTGCCGTTTTCCCTGAGTCTCAGGGTGGCCCTCTGTGCCATGTGATTGCTGCCAAGGCTGTCTGCTTTAAAGAAGCGATGTCCGATGAGTTCAAAGCATATCAGGCTCAGGTGGTCAGGAATGCCCAGGCCATGACCCGTGTGATGATGGAACGTGGTATCAAGATTGTTTCCGGTGGTACTGATGATCACCTGTTCCTGATGGATCTGATCGGTAAGGAATTCACCGGTAAAGATGCAGAGGCAGCCCTTGGCCGTGCCAATATCACGGTGAACAAGAACGCGGTTCCTAATGACCCACGTTCACCTTTCGTAACCAGTGGTCTGCGTATCGGTACACCGGCGATTACCCGCCGAGGCTTTAACGAAGAAGACTCTGCCGCTCTGGCTGGCTGGATCTGCGATGTGCTGGATGCTCTGGCCGATGGTTCCGGTGATGAACAGGTCGAAGCAGAAGTGAAAGCCAAAGTGCTGGAAATCTGCTCACGTCTGCCTGTTTATAAGTAACCGGTTGATTTGAAAAAGAAAGCCGCTGAGCCTTTAATCAATATAGGTTCAGCGGCTTTTTTATACGATTTGAACCAGTTTGTATTAGGCTTGGAACTCAATAGCAAAGAGGAAGTCTATACCTGTAGTAAATGAATAATGATAACAGGTGTATTTCGACATGGACTCCGGGCTAAACATACCAGCTACAGCATCCCCTCATTACTCCCCACCATCACGACCCACGAGTCAGCAACCGTTGATTTGTATGTTCAAGCAGTTAAGCGTCGTTAATGTTACAGAGCATATCAAAGAGTCTGATCTAGTAACGCAGTGTTACCCTTTCTCTGAGGATGTATGTAAAAGTGCAGTAAATCAGAATGTTGCTCGAAAGTTATACCAATTTCATTTTCAAAATATGTCACGAATTCTGCGATTGCCTTTATACTTTAAATAGCCTGTTGTTCATCCCGTTAATGTCATGCCTAAAACTCCCGATTTTCCTGAAAACTTTCACGATGCA
>NZ_LUKQ02000120.1 GCF_001647025.1 Endozoicomonas atrinae | reverse complement strand
AGAGTCAGCTTAGTAAAATATTTAACTTTCTGGAACTATCAGACTTGCAGACCACCCCAAAAAGCTATACTTAACGACAGGTCATTTTGGACTGGTGTTTTGAGGACTTTTTACGCCGGTGATGACAGCCCTATATGGTTCTTGGTTCAGCTGGTGGCAGTCGTATCATTCTTCATGTTGCTAAAACGATCATTGCTCACCGGGACTGGCAGTTACCCGTGAATGACGCTGTCAGTTTATCTCACCGAATAAATATGCATGGCTATTATGAGCTTGAGGCTGGAACTGATGCGGAAGAGCTTGTAAAGCCTCTAACAGAGATGGGGTATAAGGTTTCTGTCCGTGATCTTAACAGCGGCCTGCATGCAATTGTTATCAAGGAGTCAGGTTTGGAAGGAGCGGCAGATCCACGGCGGGAAGGTGCTGTTATGGGGGACTGAATATAGTTATTTCCCTATAATGTCCTCTTGCTCATTACGTAGCTTTGGTATTGCCTTTCCACTAAACCAGAAGAATAACAGTGATGATGACGTTATATGATCTTGCAGGCCAGAATGACTCGCTGCGCTTTAGCCCTTATTGCTGGAGGGTAAAAATGGCTCTGGCTCATAAGGGTTTATCTGTTGAGTATCGGCCCTGGCGGTTTACCGAAAAAGACCGAATAGCTTTCAGTAATCAAAAGAAAGTACCCGTTCTGGTGGATGGTGATCATGTGATTCATGATTCCTGGGCCATATTAAATTACCTGGATACGGCTTATAGCGATGAGCCAAAGCTATTTACCGATGATGCAGCGAGAGAGTCTGCCTATAACCTGAAGCTCTGGGTGGAAAATACGGTTCACCTGCCTTTATTAAAAATTCTGATTCTTGATATTTTCGACTGCCTTCATGATAACGATAAGGCGTGGTTCCGGGCCTCTAGAGAGCAACGTCTTGGCATGTCACTGGAGTCATTTTCAGACACATCCGAAAAGGCTGTTCAGGATTTTCGGGCGTTGCTTGAGCCTGTCAGAAAGACACTGGAATGGCAGGCCTATTTGAGTGGTGATCAACCTGGCGGAGCCGATTATTTACTATTTGGAACCTTTCAGTGGGCAAACTGTACCTCTTCAACTCAGCTTTTGTCTGAGGACGATCCGGTTCAGGTGTGGTTCCAGCGAATGCTATCCCTATTTAATTATCTGGCTGAGAGAGCCCCAAGGGCTCATTTAGATGGTTCCCAAGTTCTATGAAGAATGCCTTGGAAGTTGAACTCCTTACGCTACTTTGAAGCAATAAGAGAGTTGCCTGATAAGAATGAGGTGATTTTTTAACGTAATAGGCAGCAGATTCACAGCGTGAATCTGCCGATCAGGTTTTAAGTAAGGCTTGAAGTGAGAGTAAGCCTTATTTTAATTGAAACTGTATGCAAGCTACCGGCAGGCTTTTGCAATTTTTTCAATCATTCTGGTGGTTGAAAACCCTGCTTTATACTTAAGTATTCTGATGTTAACTCCTCTGGCTTCCAAAGCGTGCCTTTCTGTCTGGTTGATAGTTTCAATATTGTAGTCCCCCCCTTTGACATAAATATCCGGGTGGATTGTCAGAAGGGTATCCAGAGCTTCGGTTTCTTCAAAAATAATCACTTTGTCCACGTACTCCAGAGCAGCCAGCATATAAGCCCGTTCCAATTCTGAAATAATGGGACGTTGAGAGCCCTTTAGAGATTTGACGGATGCATCACTGTTAAGGGCTATGACCAAAGCATCTCCGAGTTCACTGGCTTCTTCAAGATACTCCATATGACCCGGATGGAGAAGATCAAAGACTCCGTTTGTTGCAACCAAGATACCCTGAAAACCGTCTTTCCAGACTTTGAATTCTTCAAGTGAAATAATTTTCGTGTTTACCGACATATTGAGTTCATGACCCGGAGGAAATAAAGATGGTTAGAAACCTCGTCAGGAAAAAAGTTCCTGACGGTTTCTGAAGAGATCCAGGGCATCTGGGTTGGCCAGAGCGTCGGTATTTTTTACGGGGCGGTCGTGAATAACTTCACGTACCGCCAGCTCAACGATTTTACCGCTGATGGTTCTTGGTATGTCGGTTACCTGTAGAACCTTGGCAGGAACGTGACGAGGTGTTGTGTTGCTGCGGATGGTGTGAGTGATTTTCCTGATCAGTTCATCATTGAGTGTCACGCCATCACGCAGCTGAACAAACAGCACAATACGGGTGTCGTCTTCCCATTCCTGCCCTACCGCAATGCTCTCGAGCACTTCCTCTACCTTTTCGACCTGTCGATAGATCTCGGCGGTACCAATGCGAACACCTCCTGGGTTCAAGACGGCATCTGCCCGACCATGAATGATGACGCCATCATGCCGGGTCAGCTCGCCGTAGTCTCCATGAGCCCAGACCCCTTTAAACTCGTCGAAGTAGGCGTTGTGATATTTACTGCCGTCGGGGTCATTCCAAAAGCCAATAGGCATGGATGGGAAGCTGGACTGGCAGACCAGCTCTCCCTTCTCTTCGATTAAAGGAGTACCTGCTGTATCCACAAAGTGAACATCCATACCCAGTCCCCGACACTGCAGTTCACCACGATACACCGGCAATATCGGGCAGCCCAGGGCAAAGCAGGAGATGATGTCCGTTCCACCAGATATGGAAGAAAGGCGCACATCGGGTTTTACATCCTGAAACACATAGTCATAGCTTTCGTGAAGCAAGGGGGAGCCGGTGGAGAGAATGGCTTTAAGATGTTCAAGGTTATGGCTGCTGGCAGGTTTGACTCCTGCTTTCTGAAGGGCGGCAATGTACTTGGCGCTGGTGCCAAAAATAGAAACGTTCTCAGCCTCTGCCATATCCATCAGGGTTGATGGTTCGGGATAAAAAGGGGAACCGTCAAACAAAACGACAGTCGCGCCAATAGCCAGTGATGAAACCAGCCAGTTCCACATCATCCAGCCACAGGTCGTAAAGTAGAAAATTGTGTCCTGTTCTTTCAGGTCTGTATGCAGCCCCAGCTCTTTGAGGTGTTGCAGCAGAGTGCCACCGTGACCATGTACGATGCATTTAGGAACGCCTGTTGTACCTGAAGAGTACATAATGAACAACGGATGATTAAACTCGACAGGAACGATGCTCAATGGGTCATTCGATGGTTGGCAGAAATCAGGCCAGAGCACAGCATTGTTGAGCGGCTCGATATTCGGCTCAGGATTGGCAAAAGGCACAACGACGGTCATTTCCAGAGAGGGGATTTTTTGCTGAATCCGCTCTATTTTTTCCATGCAGTTGATGGTTTTACCACCGTAAAAGTAACCGTCTACGGTGAGCAGTAGTCTGGGTTCAATCTGTCCGAAACGGTCCAGAACGCCCTGAATACCAAAATCTGGAGAGCAGGATGACCAGATGGCGCCAAGCGTCGTGCTGGCGAGCATCAAAATAATGGTTTCCGGACAGTTGGGCATAAAGGCTGCTACACGATCACCTTTTTTGATACCCGACTGAATCAACCCCTGCTGGGCAGCCGCTACTGATTGATAGAGCTCCTCATAGCTCAAGGTTCTGCGACAGCCATTCTCTCCTCTAAATATCAGGGCGGTTTTATGATCCTTTCGCTGCAGGAGATGTTCTGCATAATTCAGTGTTGAGTCGGGAAACCATTCAGCACCTGGCATTCTGTCGTTTATTAGTGCAGAGGAGGGTGGTGCATGAAATTGTACCCTGTAGAACTCTGAAAGCAGCTGCCAAAAGGCTGGACGATCTTCGATGCTCCATCGGTAAAGGTCCGAATAATTCTCCAGTGGCAAACCTGTGACTTCTTTAACGCGGTTGATGAATGCCTGAAGATTGGATGATGTTATTGTTTTTTGATCCGGTATCCACAGTGCTGACATAAGCCTTCTCTTCTGGATGCTCTTCTGGAGAGCCTTCTTGATTGGTGAGTTGCAGTTCATCCCGAAGGGTGAATCAACCTGCTTAATGCAAACCCGGCATTTGATCTTGAGGTTATGCCCAGTTGGTCACAAATGAATGTAGCTGCTTTTAGCAGTTCCTCCATATTTACCCCGGTTTTTATTCCCATCCCATGCAGCATATAGACCACATCTTCTGTGGCCAGGTTGCCTGATGCTCCAGGGGCATAAGGGCATCCTCCCAGGCCGGCAACAGAACTATCAATGACTGCAAGCCCTTCTTCGAGCAGTGCAAAAACATTGGCAAGCGCCTGTCCATAGGTATTGTGAAAGTGGGCAGCCAGTGATGATATGGGAATCGTTCTGGAAGTGTGTTCCAGAACCTTTTTGGCTTTGAGAGGCGTACCGACGCCGATGGTGTCTCCGAGGGAAATTTCATAACAGCCCATCTGCCAGAGTTGCCCGGCAACCTCTGCAACAGCGGCAGGGTGTATATCACCATCATAGGGACACCCCATGACACAGGAGACATAGCCTCTGACTTTCAAACCATGTTTTTTTGCGGCTTCCATAACAGGATAAAAACGCTGCAGGCTTTCGGCAATTGAGCAGTTGATGTTTTTCTGACTGAACCCTTCTGAGGCGGAAGCAAATACGGCCACTTCATCAGCGCCAGCGGTCAGAGCCGCCTCAAAACCTTTAAGGTTTGGGGTCAGGGCACCATAGGTGACCCCAGGTTGTCGATGAAGCAGGCCGAAGACTTTATGGGACTCTGCCATTTGAGGAACTGCTTTGGGCGACACAAAGCTACCCGCTTCAATACGCTGCAGGCCGGTTCTGGCAAGATGGTTGATCAGCTCTGAGCGAATCTCAGCGGAGAGTATCTCCGGCTGATTCTGCAGCCCGTCTCTGGCCCCCATCTCAACCAGCGTGACCCTGTCTGGCAGTCGCTGTGAATTGGCTGTGTCACTGGACATCCTTTTGCTCCACTTTATATTGTTTTTATAGCTTATTCGGTGAACGTCAGTAATGGAGAACCTGCGGCAACCTGGTCACCTTCCTTATAAAGTATCCGCTCAACGGTTCCGGGCTCTTTTGCTGTGATGCAGTGTTCCATCTTCATGGCTTCCATCATCAGAAGTGGGGTTCCCTGCTCCACAGACTGACCCTCGTTTACCATCACGCAGGTGATTGAGCCGCTCAAGGGGGCAAGAGGGACATTATCCTGATCTTCTTCATGTTCCATGGGATGGCCAGGAAGTGCAACTTCATGGCTGATATCGGGAAGAATGACTTTCAGTCTTTCTCCGGGGAGAGGGATCACTCTGCAACTCAGCGTGTTATCAGAAGGTGAACCGCCTTTAGTGTGATCAGTAATGCTGATTCCCAGTGAGCAGGATATGCCCTGTGGCTCTGCCTGCCAGTCTGCGGTGATAAACAAGTCATGTTCAGCAAACGAGAGCTGGTAGCCAGCCTTTTGCCTGCTAACTCGAATTTGCCAGCTCTGATCATCAAGGTAGAGCTGTATCAGGGACTCCACATGTAAGTTCGAGCCAGGTTGCTGCTGAAATAAATTATCGTTAACCGGTTTTTGGGCTGCCTGTGTTTCAAACTGATATATAGCTGCAACGGCTAATAGCTGGTGCCGCTGTTCCATTGATACAGGGGGGAATGGGTAATGATCAATAAAGTCTGTGCTGAGTTGGGCTTCAATAAACTCATGAGTTGCCAGCAGATGGGCCAGGAAATCCCGGTTATCACAGATCCCCGCCTGATAATACTGGGCCAGCGCCGTCTGCAGCTGCTCTATTGCTGCTTTTCGACTGGAGCCTCTGGCAATAATTTTTGCCATCATGGGATCATACCAGGCGGTGATGCTGTCACCGGCCTGAATTCCGGTATCAATACGAAGGTTACCGTGGGTTTCTGGCCATTCCAGGGCAAGAATACGTCCAGAGGTGGGCAGAAAATCCTGTCTTGGATTTTCTGCATACAACCGGGCTTCAATCGCATGGCCATGGCAGTGTAGCGACTCCTGGTCCAATGGGAGAGGCTCTCCAGATGCTACTTTTAACTGCCATTCAACCAGATCAAGATCAGTGACCATTTCCGTTACTGGATGTTCAACCTGAAGTCGGGTGTTCATCTCCATAAAGTAGAATTGATCACCATCCAGCAGAAACTCTACGGTACCAGCCCCTTGATAACCGATGGCTTTTCCAGCAGCTACTGCAGCATTACCCATGGCTTCGCGCAGTTCTGGAGTTAGTCCGGGAGCAGGCGCTTCTTCGATCACTTTTTGATGTCGGCGCTGCAGTGAGCAGTCTCTGTCAAACAGGAAAACACCGTTTTCATGTTGATCTAAGAAAATCTGAACTTCGACATGACGCGCTTTCGTGACAAAACGTTCAAGGAGCAGTTTGTCATTGCCGAAGGCTTTTTCTGCTTCACGTCTTGCAGACTCCAGTTGCTGTTTCAAGTTCTCTGAACTGTCGACAACGCGCATCCCTTTACCACCACCGCCAAAAGCAGCCTTGATCAGCAGGGGATAACCAATGTACCCGGCTTCAGTCATCAGCTCTTCGTTACTCTGGTTATCGCCGTGGTATCCAGGAACCAGAGGTACCCCGGCCTCTGCCATGATTTTTTTGGCTTCACTTTTCGACCCCATGGCATCAATGGCCGAAGCAGGAGGGCCTACGAAGATAATGCTTTTTTGCTGGCAGGCTTTGGCAAAACCGGCATTTTCTGACAGGAAGCCATAGCCCGGGTGAATGGCATCCGCCTTTTCCTGTTCTGCGATGGATAATATGTTTTCAATATCCAGATAACTTTCCAGAGCAGGGCTCGGGCCCGCATAGACAGCTTTAGTGGCCATCGTCGTATGGAGTGCCCGATGGTCTGCATCGGAATAGAGGGCAATGGTTTCAACGCCCATGGCATGGGCAGTTTTTATAATACGACAGGCAATTTCCCCACGGTTGGCAATCAGCAGGCGTTTAATCATGGTGTTGCTCCCCTGTTGATGGCTTTCTATTTGCTGATGGCTCTCTCCAGCCGGGCGTTCGCTTTTCCAGAAAGGCGCTCAAACCTTCCTGACCTTCCGGTGACGTGCGAATGCTGGCGATTCGGTCGCAGGTCAGGTCAATCAGGTTTTCGTCAATCGGCTGATTACTGACGTCATCAATTAGTTGTTTAGCCTCTGCCATGGCAACCGGTGCGTTCTGGAGGATTTGATGACAAAGTGCTTCAACCGTTGACGATAAGTCCTGCTCTTTACACCGTTCATGAATCAGGTTCAGGCGAAGTGCCTGTTTGGATGAGATGGTTTCGGCACTGAGAAAATAGCGTCTTGCCTGGCGAGCTCCCATGGCTCGAACCACGTAAGGACTGATTACCGCGGGAATGAGCCCAAGTTTGACTTCGCTCAGGCAGAACTTTACGGATTTACTGGCGATGGCAATATCACAGGCGGAGATCAATCCCAGGGCACCACCAAACGCAGCTCCCTGAATCACGGCTATTGTTGGGGCAGGAAACTGGTCCAGCCGTTGAATCAATCTGGCCAGTTGCTGGGCATCCTGATGATTTTCTTCTTTGCTCAGTGCTTTTGACTGTTTCATCCAGTTGAGATCAGCACCGGTACAGAAATGTTTCCCATTGGACTTGAGTATCAGAAGGCGCGTGGGCATCTGCTCAATCTGATCTAAAGCCTGATGCATTTCTGCAATCAGTGCTTCATTCAGTGCGTTACCGGTTTCAGGCCGATTGAGACAGAGTGTAGCGATCTTACTGGATTGCCCACTGAGTGTTTCTATATCGAGTATCAGGTTTTTGTAGTTCATTGTGATGAGTACTCTTCAGACTTACATCCTGAATATGCCAAAGCGGGTGTCTTCAATGGGCGCATTCATTGCCGCGGAAAGACCAAGCCCGAGGACGTTACGGGTATCCGCAGGGTCAATCACACCATCATCCCAGAGTCGTGCACTGGCATAGTAAGGGTTGCCCTGATGGTCGTAGTTCTCAAGAATGGGCTGACGAATGGCCTGAGCTTCCTCTTCACTTAATGCCTGACCCTGTTTTTCCATGGCGTCACGCTTGACCTGAACCAGTACATTGGCTGCCTGTTCTGCACCCATCACGGAAATACGCGCATTGGGCCAGCTCCAGAGAAACCGGGGATCATAAGCTCTACCGCACATGCCATAATTACCGGCACCAAAACTGCCGCCGATAATTACCGTGAATTTGGGAACTCTGGCACAGGCAACGGCGTTGACCATTTTGGCGCCATGACGGGCTATCCCCCCGGACTCAGCCTGAGATCCCACCATATATCCGGTAGTGTTCTGGAGAAATACCAGTGGTATTTTGCGCTGACAGCACAGTTCAATGAAGTGCGCACCTTTCTGGGCGGATTCGGAAAAGAGAATACCGTTGTTGGCAAGAATCCCGACTGGATGTCCATGAATACGGGCAAAGCCACACACCAGCGTTTCACCAAACAGTGCTTTGAACTCATCAAAATCGGAACCATCAACAATGCGGGCTATCACTTCCCTGACGTTATAAGGTTGTCTCAAGTCCGAAGGGACAATCCCATAGAGCTCTCTGATGTCATACAGTGGCCCAACACTTGGCTGATGATCGTGCAGGCCTTTCTTAACGGAGTTGAGTCGGGATACCGATTGTCGAATCAGGCTGATGGCATGGGCATCATCATTAGCATAATGGTCTGCAACGCCAGACTTACGACAATGAACGTCCGCACCACCCAGAGCTTCCGCGGTAATCTCTTCACCAGTGGCAGCTTTAACCAGGGGAGGGCCAGCAAGGAAAATGGTGCCCTGACGCCGGACAATAATGCTTTCATCGGCCATTGCCGGGACATAGGCGCCGCCGGCGGTGCAGGAACCCATCACCGCGGCAATCTGCGGAATGCCCTTGGCGGACATGTTGGCCTGATTAAAGAAAATTCGGCCAAAGTGCTCGCGATCAGGAAACACTTCATCCTGCCTGGGCAGGTTGGCGCCACCGGAGTCCACCAGGTAGATGCAGGGAAGTTGATTCTGCTCTGCGATGGTCTGGGCTCTCAAATGTTTTTTAACGGTGAGTGGAAAGTAGCTGCCACCTTTCACTGTGGCATCGTTCGCGACAATCATGCACTCGCGACCTGAAACCTGACCAACGCCGGCAACCACGCCTGCACAGGGAACCTCTTCGTTATAGACATTGTCTGCCGCAAATAGTCCGACTTCCAGAAAGGGGGAACCAGGGTCCAGCAACATGGCAATTCTATCTCTGGCCAGAAGCTTCCCTTTGCTGATGTGCTTTTCGCGGGCTTTTTCAGGGCCTCCCTGTTTCAGGTGATCAGACTTCTGCTGCAGCTCATCAACCAGTGCCTGCATTTGACGACGGTTGTCATTAAATTCTGCACTGTCTATGGCTATTGTTGTGGTAAGTGCAACCATGACCAGCTCCCCTTGGTTTAATGTCCTGTTTCCTGGAACAGCTCCCGACCGATCAGCATACGACGGATTTCAGACGTGCCGGCACCAATCTCATACAGTTTTGCGTCTCTTAACAGGCGTCCGGTTGGGTAGTCATTGATATAGCCATTGCCGCCGAGTATCTGAATAGCATCCAGTGCCAGAGCGGTGGCTCTTTCGGCGCAGTAAAGAATGACGCCTGCCGCATCCTTACGGGTTGTTTCACCACGGTCACAGGCTGCTGCAACGGCATAGAGGTAGGCTTTGCAGGCATTCATCTGGGTGTACATGTCGGCAACTTTCCCCTGAATCAGCTGAAACTCACCGATGGACTGACCAAACTGCTTACGGTCGTGAATGTAGGGCAGAACCACATCCAGGCAGGCCTGCATGATGCCGGTAGGGCCTCCTGACAGAACCACCCGCTCATAGTCCAGTCCACTCATCAGAACTTCAACACCGCCATTCAGGTTGCCCAGAATGTTCTCTGCCGGTACTTCACAGTCCTCAAAGACCAATTCGCAGGTGTTTGAACCCCGCATTCCCAGTTTGTCCAGCTTTTGAGCTCTGGAGAATCCCGGGAAATCCCTTTCAACAATAAATGCGGTTATGCCGCGGGATTTTTTTTCAGGCTCCGTCTTGGCATAGATAACGTAGGTGGATGCATCAGGGCCATTTGTGATCCACATTTTGTTTCCGTTCAGGATATAGCGATCGCCTTTCTTTTCGGCTTTAAGCTTCATGCTGACCACATCCGAGCCCGCTCCCGGTTCACTCATCGCCAGTGCGCCAACGGCCTGACCACTGATAAGGTCGGACAGGTATTTTTCCTTCTGAGCATCGGTGCCCATCCGGAAAATCTGGTTTACACAAAGGTTGGAATGGGCACCATAGCTGAGCCCAACGGAGGCAGAAGCTCTGCTGATTTCTTCCATGGCGATGACATGGGCGAGGTATCCCATTTCTGAGCCGCCGTACTGTTCAGATACAGTGATACCCAACAAGCCCATATCACCCATTTTCTGCCAGAGATCCATGGGGAACTGGTTAGTCTGGTCGATCTCCATTGCCCTTGGCGCAATCTCTTTTTCAGCAAATTGCCTGACCTGCTCTCTGAGCATGTCGTTGGTCTCTCCAAGGTTGAAATTCAGCTCTGAGTATTGACTCATTGGTGCTTCCTCACTTTTTTATTCTTATTACTGTATGAGTTTTATGTAACGAAGAGACGATTTAACTCTCGTTTTCCTGCAAGGCTTTAAGGCAGCGGGTTCTGGCTTCGATAAGTTCATCCCGCATCATTTGAATGTCCTTGAGCTGTTGCTCAAGACGCATACTGGACGTGTCAATGGCATCAAGCATTGCCTGGAGCTGCTTTTTATTTCGGGAAGTTGGGTCATACAGCTCAATCAGGTCTCTGGATTCAGCGAGGCTTAAGCCAAGACGCTTGCCCCTGACAATGAGCTTAAGGTGAACACGGTCCTTCTTGCTGTATATGCGCTGCAGGCCATTGCGGCTGGGGCTGAGTAGACCCTGGTCTTCATAAAAGCGTATCGCCCTGGGGGTGAGGTCGAACTCCCGGGCGAGTTCTGAAATTGTGAACGTGGTCTCGGACATTGTTCTGTGCTCTTTATTTAAAGCGCGTTTGTAGACGCTTCGTTTTCTTATTATGACTTGAGTATAGATTCCCTTTACGTAAACGTAAAGCTATCCGAAGAGCTCACGCATGGAACTTTACCGGTTTACTGGCTATCTATAAGCAGAATCATGAATCACTCGTCCCAATGGGAAGCCCATGCAAGATAATCATCCATTCAGTGTATGGAGAGCCAGACTCTGGCCTGTTCATGGCTATGAGTTGAAAAAGGTGATTCCCATGATCTTGATGTTTTATCTGGTTTTGTTTGTTTACACCATTCTCAGGGATACCAAAGATACACTGGTGATTACCGGTCATGGTTCGGGAGCAGAAATTATCCCGTTTCTGAAGTTATGGGTGAATGTCCCTTTTGCCATTCTGTTTACTATTTCCTACGCAAAGTTAAGCAACGTGCTTCGTCGCAATATGCTTTTCTATTTTATCATTTCGGGGTTCATCCTTTTTTTCTGCCTGTTTTCTTTTGTTTTGTACCCCTGCCGGGATGTTCTTCATGCCGATCAGCTGGCTGACTATCTGGAAACCATTCTGCCTCTGGGGTTTAAAGGGTTTATCGCCGTTCTCCGTAACTGGACCTTCTCCCTTTTCTATGTGATGTCTGAGCTTTGGGGAAGTGTTTGTCTCTCACTCCTGTTCTGGGGCTTTGCCAATCATATTACCCAGATATCCGAGTCAAAACGGTTCTATGCACTCTTTGGAATGATGGGAAACCTGGCATTACCAACCGCTGGTTTTTTTGTCTATTACGCCTCTCAGGCACGGGAAACATTACCTGAAGGAACTGACTCCTGGGGGTACTCCCTCAATATCATGACCGGGGTAATAACCATTGCCGGTCTGCTCATTATGCTGGTGTACTGGTGGATTAACCGCTTTGTGGTAACCGATCCAAAGCTTTATCAGGCGGATAATACCGCAGAGTCAAAGCTGGAAAAGTTGAGCCTTTCCATTAAAGACAGTCTGCAGCTGATTATCAGCTCAAGATATTTGCTCTGCATCGCCATGCTGGTTATCTGTTATGGAGTTTGTATCAATATGGTGGAAGTGACCTGGAAGAATCAGCTGCGAATGCAGTACCCATCACCGAATGAATACAATCAGTTTATGGGGCTGTTTTCTACCTGTACTGGGATTTTTACTATCTTCATGATGCTTTTCGTGACTAATAATGTCATTCGACGATTTGGCTGGACCGTGGCGGCACTCTGCACACCTGTTGTTCTGTTGAGCACCGGTTGTCTTTTTTTCAGTTTTGTTCTGCTCCGGGATAGCGTACCCAATGGCTGGTTTATCCTGGGAATGTCGCCCTTAATGATGACGGTTATTCTGGGTGCGTTGCAGAATATACTCAGTAAGTCCACCAAGTACTCGTTATTCGATCCAACCAAAGAGATGAGTTATATCCCTCTGGACCCTGAGAAAAAAGTGAAAGGCAAGGCAGCCGTAGACGTTATTGGTAATCCTCTGGGCAAGTCTACCGGCTCGCTGATTCAGCAGGTCTTGCTGGTTATTTTTGGTTCTCTTTCAGCCATAACACCTTATGTTGCCGTTATTGTTCTGGGTTTCTTTGTCGTCTGGATAACATCGGCCAAATCTTTAGGTACGCGATTCAGGTTACTGGCAAAAAAACACAGTGATGTCGAATAAAAAGAAGCTGCATACAGCTGTGAAACCTGAACTTGTGAGCGCAGGAGTATGTGCTAACTTCTAACTGATTCTAGATCGAAATGATCACCCCTTCTCCCTGCGCTCCTTCATGTGTCCTTTCCCAAGAGTCTCATTATGCTTCTTCTGCGTTCGTTTCTTGCACTTTGGCTACTGCTCGTGCCTGTAATTGCTCTATCCATCAGCGAACTGCCATCACCCAGGCAGAACAATAACCCGCAATGGGACATGGTATTAACTAATCCCAGACCGGTGATGACGTTTTCTGTCAGTGGTCATGACCCCAAGTGGCAATATGAATTGCAAATTGCCAGTGATGAGAAGTTCCGGAATGTGGTTGCCCACTATAAAAATGTCAGACAACTAAATCCGTATTTTGCTCAGGTGCGTGTTAAGCCGGAAAATAAATTGAAGGATGGTCGTTATTACTGGCGGGTTCGTACCCTTAATAAAAAAGCTGCCAGTCCATGGGCAGTCAGTCGTTTTGTTATGGACTATCAGGGATCCAGAACCTTCAGTGGATTTCTACGCGTTCCGGTAAAAACGGTAGAAGTATCTTCCGGAGAAAACCCGAAAAATATCATTGACTGGGACGATCAGGGGCAGCTTACTTTCTGGAACAACTCACCCCTGGGGGTAGGGGAAAAAAATAGCTGGGTAGTACTGGATCTTGGGAAAAAGACAGCACTAAGTCGTTTCTGGATGCTGTCAACCCGCAGTATCAAGCCTGCTGCCGGGTGGCTGGTGGACTTCCAATGGCAGTACAGTGATGATCGAGTCAGCTGGAAAGAGATCAGGGATGCCAGGGTGGTGGGTAATGATACCTATCGTAATATTATTGATTTTAAACCGGTCACTGCCCGTTATTTCCGTTTGCTGATCAATAAACAGAATGCTCTGCAGGCTCAGATCAATACCATCATTCCTTACACCAAAGGCAGCCCATCTGTACCAGAGGTACCGGAAGGAAAATATGTACTTCTGGTGGGTAATCAGATGAATGGTTTTACTTATACCCAGCTGGCGGACTTTGTAGAGAGTAAAGGGTTTAAAACTGTACTGATACCGCACTACGAATTCTCACTGGATGTATTGAAAAAACTGAAACATAAACCCATGGCTATTATGTTCAGTGGTAATAATGCCGACTGGCAGTATCTGCCTATGTTTGAATACTATGGTGAATATGAGGTGATGAGAGAAGTCCGCGATATTCCCATGATGGGCATGTGCGCAGGTAACGAATTTTTTGCCATGGCTTACGGTATTTCATTCGCCCATTGGATGGAGTGGTTTGATGACACAATATTCAGGAAAAACCAGGGGCAGCCAGTTGATAAAGTGACCATCCAGCCACCGTTCACCAGTAATCCGATTTTTGACAATGTCCCAAACCCTTTTCAGGCGGTTGAGATACACAGCTGGTCGGTGAGTGATGAGTTTATCAAGGAACACCAGGATTTCGCTGTGATGGCCAGATCTTCCTATATCCAGGCCATGCATAATGTGAATCGTCCAGTCTACTCAACCCAGTTCCATCCGGCTGCAGTTATTCCCTATAACCAGTCAGGGCCCATTATGGCTAACTTTCTTGAGCTTGCTTCAAAGTGGAAGTTGAATTGAGTCAAGTTGCAGAGTGTGCTGTCCAATAAAACTTGGCACCATTCACAGGGGGACAACGTGTGGATGGTGCATGATGATTCAGATGGAAGATAAGGTGAAGGGGGAGTTATTGATACTTATGCTGTAACTTTAAGGTTGCAGTTCCTTCATCGGTCATTACTTCCAAATGAGTCCCTCTTCTGTGAACAGTGACTTTGCCAATGTAATCATCTTCTCCCCAGCGTGTTGACCGGGGCTTATCCTGCAAATGATCTGTAATTGAGTTGATGGCCGTAGACGCGTATGAATCAGTGATGAAGTGTTTGAAAATACCAAGAACAATATTGGCCATTGATCGGTAAGGGATATCCATATCACTCTCAAGGATGGTCACTTTAGCTCTGTCACTGCCTGTCGGCCACTCCATCAGCAATGAAGATCCAGTGTTAAAACCTTTCCTGTTCACCCATGGAAGTGGGCGAATGATTTTGCTGATCAGCTGCTCTTCCGAATAATAGGCAATGGTCATATAAATCTCGGGACGAGTGAAGATTTCTCCAGTTTTAAACAGGGTGACTTCAGTCAACCAGGTTTGTATTGGCAGATGATCTTCATCAGGCTGTTCTGGCGCTATACTGACAACTTTCTCCACCTCCTTTGGGTTATGAACCAGTCGAATAATTGTATGGGTCTTCAATAGCTCTTTGGCTTGCTCTAAAGGGGTGTCAGTAAAATTGCATTGGTACGTCGTGCACTCTTGTGGAGAAGTACCCCGTGCCTGTTTAGTGGGCCTCCCATTGCTTTTTGATGCTGTTGTATAACCCATAAAAATTTGGTTTTCATCATCAAAAGTGCTGTTATTTTCTGGTTTGTACAGCTTTAACGCCATCAAGGGCTGTGGTGATGTGTTCTGCGCTTGGTAGTGGAAGCATTTTCCCAGGGTTTCGAGTTTGTTGATTCTGGTGTGCAGGGTTCTGAAGAAATCGGCATCAATGAATTTATTGGTGTAAGAAATAAATCTGGGTAAATTGGCAAGATAAATACCATTGCCAATGTCCGGATCAAAATTTTGATTACTGAGCAATTCTGCTAAATCAGTGGTTTTAAAGCCAGAGTTAGTGCTATTGCTGAGGATTTCAATCAGTTGATCCCTTGATACGGTGAACTGGTCTCGCTGTTGCTCAGCAGTCTGCTTTAGAAACTGAATACAGTCAAACTCTCTGGTTACTGAAGCTGATACTGATGAAATGAGAAAAAGGTTGAAAATGAAATGGGTGATCAGGTAGAGATAAATTCTTCTAACCATGACAGGGTCTCTTTTCTTGTGAATGAGTTAAAGCTAATGGTCAGGAAAAATGAATTAAGCTGTTGTTTTGATGGTTATCTTAAATAGGTTTGAAATCTTTGGGTGTCAAATAAAAGTATATTTATTTCCTCGTGCTATATGGGTATTACTCATATTGATTTCATTAATCCTCTATTAAGTTCTACTCTCAAAATTTAATCTTTTAATGAATACCATGAATAAGAAATTGTTGTTGGGAAAAATAATCCTGTGCTCGTTATTAATCTCTGGTTGTGTGACCAATCAAGAGAGCACGCAGGAGACTGGAGAAATTATCTGGTACATTGCTGAACGACCGGTTCCCGTACCTGAGGATATCAGTACCGGATTACGAGACTATATCACGAATACAGTTCAGCCAGATGTAAAAGCGGCCAGCCAATTCAAACCGGGAACCATCATGGAGTGGAGAGACAAAAAGAACAGTGCTAACGCCCGGCGTATCGGCAAGGCTCGAGAATTGATGAAAGTACTGCCAGTTAATGTCACGCTTTCACAAATTAATGGCGTAAATGTTCGATATGTGGTTCCCCATGAGATTGATGAAAGGCATAA
The DNA here is from genome assembly GCF_001647025.1 of Endozoicomonas atrinae. GTDB lineage: Bacteria > Pseudomonadota > Gammaproteobacteria > Pseudomonadales > Endozoicomonadaceae > Endozoicomonas > Endozoicomonas atrinae. The sequence goes on along the minus strand of NZ_LUKQ02000120.1, from coordinate 602 downwards.
GAACCACCTTTTCGTGGAAATCCATGGTGGCGCTTTTTTAGTAAATGGGGGGGATGCTTCCATTCTGGAATCAATGTTAATCGCTACTCGATTGAAGATTCCGGTTGTATCCATTGACTATCGAACGCTTCCAGAGTTTCCGTTTCCTGCAGCATTGAATGATGTTGTCTCAGTCTATCGTGGATTACTTACCGAAAGGCCTGCACATTCGATGATTCTTGGTGGTACTTCTGCCGGTGGAAATCTTGCTCTCGCCTCGTTATTAAAATTTAAAGAGATTGGTATTCCTTTTCCGGGAGCACTCTACCTGGGTACGCCCTGGTCAGATCTTACGAAAACCGGGGATACGCAATATACCAATGAAGGCCTTGACCGCCTGTTGGTGGGAAATAATACCAATTGAATTTTCTAACTACTGTATAACTGCCCAATCACGGGAGCACAGACTGAACAGTCGACCAGCTTCGCTGCAAAGGTTATTCCAAGCTTCACAGCAACAATCTACAATATTTTCATAACCTGAAAATGCTTTGTTTGATAAGTCATGCTCCCGCATCCACTCCCATAGCCTTTCTGAGCTGTTTAACTCCGGTGCGAATGGT